>DATFLS010000561.1:0-2401 GCA_035267465.1 bacterium | reverse complement strand
GGACGACCGGAACATGCGGGCATCTCGGTGGAATTGATCCAATCGCTGGGAAAAGAGATACCGATCCTGGGGATTTGCCTCGGCCATCAGGCGGTGGCAGTGGCGTACGAAGGACAAGTGATCCGGGCTCCGGCAATTCTCCATGGGAAGACATCACAAATACTGCATAACGGGAATGTTTTGTTTAGAAAAATTCCCAACCCGTTCGAAGCCACCAGGTATCATTCACTGATTGTTGATAACAAAAATTTGCCCGGGTGCCTGCAGGTGACCGCGGAGACCGAGGATCGCGTAATTATGGCACTTCAGCATACCCAATATCCGGTCCAGGGAGTGCAGTTTCACCCGGAGTCCATTGTGACTGAACATGGAATGCAACTCATAAAAAATTTCATTGAGGAGTGAACAATGAGGTCAGTACTGAATAAACTGCTCACAGGGGAAGATTTGTCATTCGAGGAGGCCCATGAGACTATGTCCGGAATCATGTCCGGTTCGCATGGTGATGCGGAAATCGGCGGATTTTTGATGGCCCTGGCCGTGAAAGGCGAAACGGCAGAGGAGATAGCAGGCTTTGCCTCCGCCATGCGTGAGAAGATGGTGCAGGTGCCGATTACGGTGGAAGCCATTGATATGTGCGGAACCGGTGGCGACGGCAAGGGGACGTTCAATATTTCAACTGCTGCATCATTCGTTGCAGCCGGCGCCGGTGTGCCGGTAGCCAAGCATGGGAACCGGTCCATCAGCAGCAAGTCCGGATCCGCCGACGTGCTGGGTGAACTGGGGGTCGATATTCAGATGGGACCGGAGAAGGTGGCGAAGTGTATTGATGATATCGGTATCGGTTTTCTGTTCGCACCATCTTTTCACCCGGCGATGCGACACGTCATGCCGGCCAGACGAGCATTAGGGGTGCGCACGGTGTTTAACATTCTCGGCCCCCTGTGCAATCCCGCCCGGGTGAGGCGCCAGATTATCGGGCTGTTTACCGGGGAGTTGACCGAGAAAATGGGAGAGGTCCTGCAGTTGCTTGGGGCCGATAGCGCAATGCTGGTGCACGGGCACGATGGTATCGATGAAATCACCTCCACCGGGGGCACCAAAATCAGTGTGGTCAACGGTGACCGAACGATTGAATCGATGGATTTTACACCCACGGATGTGGGGTATCAACTCGCGACACTGGAGGACATCAAAGGAGGAACGCCTGCGGAAAATGCCGACATCATGCTGCAGATCTTTGATGGAGAGAAGAATCCCTACAGAGATGTGGTCATTCTGAACGCGGCGGCCGGAATTATTGTGGGCGGAATGGCCGCTGATTTTCCGGAAGCGATTGATATTGCCGAGGAATCCATCGACAGCGGCACGGCGAAGCAGGTGCTGGACAATCTGGCGAAAGCATGATGATGAACGTCTTACAGGATATCCTCGCAACAAAGCGGAACGAACTGGCGCGCTTGCAACGTACGCGGCCCATGGATTCGTTCTCCGATCGCGCTGACGCCGTCCGGGATTTCGCCGGGGCCCTGTGTACGGACAGGATTGCTGTCATTGCAGAGATTAAGCGCAGATCCCCGTCCGGTGGGGTTCTGTTCTCCGATTTGATTCCGACAGAGGTGGCCCGATCCTACCAGGAGAATGGAGCGGCAGCGATTTCGGTGCTGACGGATCAGCACTATTTCGGCGGCGACCTTCGGTTTTTGCAGGATATCAGGTCTGTTGTGGATCTGCCGGTGCTCCGCAAAGATTTTGTTATCAGCGAATACCAGGTGCGGGAATCCTATGCGGCTGGCGCTGATGCAATCCTGTTGATTCTGGAAGCCCTGGAATTTGAAGATCTCCGAGAGTTATACGAACTGGCAAACGGCCTGGGACTCCATGTGCTGGTGGAATCATATACCCATGAGAGTCTTAGGTTTCTCACAAAGTTACAGCCGGAGATCGCCGGCATTAATGCCCGGAATCTGGCTACCATGGATGTCGATTTTCAGGAGATGATCGCGAAGCGCACGAGTCTCCCGGAGGATTGTATTGCGGTCGCTGAATCCGGTATTCTCTCTCCCGAGCAGCTTACCGATGCAGAGCAGGCCGGTTATAACGCGGCACTCATTGGGACGGCATTTATGCAACACGGCACACCCGGGGAAACGCTCAGGTCCTTTTTGGAGGCCGTGGAACGATCCGGAGCAAAATATGATATCGGTTAAAATCTGCGGGATCACCCGAACCGAGGACGCCCGATATGCTCAAGAATTGGGGGCGGCAGCCATCGGTTTTATTTTCTATCCCGAAAGCCCCCGGTATCTTACATTCGAACGGGCGGGAGAAATTGCCTCCCGATTGAACGGGGAGGTGAAAAAAGTGGGGGTATTTGTCAACGAAACGCTGTCGCGCATCC
>DATFLS010000560.1:0-4847 GCA_035267465.1 bacterium | reverse complement strand
ATGTGCTTTCCTATGACCTGTCCACCGGAGAATTCGAGGACCTGGCCATCGCACCGGACGGAGAGGGGATCATCACCATGACCATGGATCGGGAACGGGGACAGATCTATATGATCAGCTGGCCCAGGGGATATTTTCTTCACTTTGATATCGGACAGGACCGGCTGACCAACCTGGGGCAGTTCTCTGCCAACGGCGAGGCCGGCATTCCCGGAGAGGATTATCGGGTGCTGTGCCGGTCCATGTTTGTGGATCCCAGAGACGGGTCCGTCTATTTCTCCACATCGGAGGGAGATATCCTGACCTACAGTCCGAATTCGGAATCGATCGCCCGGGTGGAAGGAGTGAATATGCGGCTCGATTATTTCGGCGAATACGATCCCACCAGGCCCGGCAGCATGGGCTACAACTGGCGGCGGATCGTCTGGTATCCTCCGGAAGCAGTGGCATACGGAGTCCACGGGAATTCGGGGTATCTGTTCCGGTTCGATCCCCGGGAACCGGATATCGAGATTGTGGAACGCATCACCTCGGAACCTTCCAGGAGAAGTGGGATGTACGATCAATTCAGTTACGGCTATCTGGGCTTCGAACTGGGACCGGATGGTCAGACCTTGTATTACCTCACCGGCGGTCCAATTTACATTGACGGTCAGCGGGTGAGAGGGAAGGAGCACATCGCCATGGGGGCCGCCCGGGGGCTGGAGAATTTGCACTTAATCACCTATAACATCCCCCGTCAGAAATACATCGATCACGGCCGCATCTTCTACACTGACGGCACCCGCCCCACCTACGTAAACTCCATCGCTATTGGACCAAATGACAACGTGTATACCCTCGCCCGGTTCGAACATAACGGGAAGGAGATCGAGGACCTGGTGAAGATCCCGGATCCGTTTTCGGGAGAGTAATCGCACGCGGATTGACACGGAAACAGGGGATTTACACGGATAAACATTAAACAGAAAAGTTAAGAGTAAAGAGGAAAGAGTTAAGAGGAAAGAGGAAAGAGTTAAGAGGAAAGAGGAAAGAGTTAAGAGGAAAGAGTTAAGAGGAAAGAGTTAAGAGGAAAGAGGAAAGAGGAAAGAGTGGCCGCTCTTCCCGGCCCCACTGAGGATCAGTAGTTGGCAGTTGGCAGAGGGTGAAGATGACGCCGGAGACCACGGAGGATAGAATAGAGGAAAGGGTTGGGATTTACCGTGTTTGCAGCTGCATTGAAACCATCTGTTGGAAGAAAAAGAGATGGAACCACGAATGACACTAATACAAAAAGAAAAGAGGAAACATGGCAAACGGTACACCTTCAATAATGCTCCTTCCCCTCCCATCACGCATGCGTTTGCCGTTTGCCCTCTTTCCTCTTAACTTTTTTCCGTCTTTATCTGTGCAGATCCTTTGTTTCCGTGTTCATCCGTGTGCTATTACTGTTATCTACACCAAGTCATCGGCGTGCTGGTGGATTTTGCTGATGGCTGCGGCGATATCGTCCATGTCGCTTCTGGTTCCCAGCAACATATTCTGGAACAGCCAGACCGCCTCTTTGGTCAGCTGATCATTTTCCGGACAGCTGTTCTGTTGCTTGTAGTTCTCGAAATTCAGCTGGCTTGCGGGATAGGTTTTTTGGAAAGCTCTCGATTTGAAGGCATCCGCCAGGTAGGGCATGGTATTGAGCGGTGTGTACCCGTCCGAACAGGGGATCCCTTCCTTCCGCAGGGCGGTGAGAAACTTTTCTCTGGGAAGACCGCTGAAGCCGTCGGGATCATATCTGAACGGATAGAGGTGATAGGCTGCCTGGGTTACGCCGTCATATAACCGGTGCGGCAGAATTCCGGGGATATCTTTGATCTGCGAGGTCAGGTAGGCGGCGTTTTCATTGCGTGTTTTCGTTTGTTCCTCCAACCGTTGCAACTGGGCCAGACCGATGGCCGCCTGGTATTCCGCCATGCGGCATTTGGTCCCCGCCATCACATACCCGTTTCCGGTAACCGACCCGTGGGGCCGGCCGAAATTGTGGAACGAAAATGCTTTGTCCATGAGGTGATCGTCATCGCCGACGATGGCGCCGCTTTCTCCGATGGGAATATTTTTGGAATTCTGGAAGCTGAAGCAGCCCAGGTCCCCGAACGAGCCCACCCGCTGATGGTTGATCTCGGCGAGCCACGCCTGGCAGGCGTCTTCGAGGACCACCAGATCGTGCTTTTCAGCTACAGCATTGATGGCGGGCATATCGGCGGGAAGTCCCAGGATATGGACGGGAAGAATCGCCCGGGTGTTCGGCGTGATTTTGTCCTCCAGCTTTGCAGGATCAATCTGGAAGGTTTCCCGGTCTACGTCCACGAAGACGGGCATGGCATTATTCTGCAGGATCGCCGCCACAGTCGCCACAAATGTATAAGGCGGCACCAGCACCTCGTCTCCAGCCCCGATTCCGAGCACGTGCAGCGACGTGATCAGGGCATGGGTGCCGTTGGTGGTACCCAGGCACCGTTTCGTCCCGATGACCTGCGCCCATTTTTCTTCGAATTCCTCTACCACATCATTCCGCGACCACACCCCGCTCCGCAGTACCTCCAGCACCCGTTCCTCATCTGTGGCAGGATTCCACATGGGCCACTCCGGCCACCCTTTGGTGCGGACCGGCTGACCGCCCAGCAGGGCCGGGGTTGCAGCATCTTTAACCAGATTGGCATACAGCGAGGGCGTGACACCTAGTATGAGCGCGGTTCCCAGGCCGGTTAACGAACTGTGCTTTAAAAATTCTCGTCTGGAGAGCATATGTTTACGCATAACTCAGTCTCCTTGATACGTCATAATTTTCTATAGAATTCACCTGTGACCTTATGATTGCACCAGCTGCGAAGCGTTGGTCCGGATTTTCTCGATGGCTTCGGCGATGTCATCCATATCCTGTTCCGTGGTCAGCAGCAGATTCTGTCCAAACCTGACCACCTCTGCGCAGAGTCTGTCGTTGGCAGAACACTGGTTCTCGGTCACGTAGCGATCATAGTCGAGTTGCTCTTCGGGGTACCATCTGCGGAATCCTTTGGAGTTCAGCGTTTCCTGCAGATAGTCCATGTTTTTGTTTTGGGGATCATATCCGTCACCGCATGGGATCCCCTCATCCCGCAGCGCCGAGATAAGCCGGCTTCTGGAGAGTCCCTGGAAATATTCCTTTTTATAGAGCAGCGGAAAACCGTGATAGGCGGCCCTGGTCACATTCGGATACAGCCGGTGGGGTAAAATACCGGGAATGTCGTCCAGCAGAGATCGCAGATAATCGGCATTCCGATTCCGGATGGTGGTTTCTTCTTCCAGGCGCTTCATCTGGGCCAGTCCGATGGCGGCCTGGTATTCGGTCATCCGGCACTTGGACCCCGACAGCACATAGGATCCGGACACCTCGGTGACCATCGCTCCGTAGGGGCGGCCGAAATTATGGAGTGAGAACGCCCGGTCCATCATTTCATCGTCATCGCCGACCAGAGCACCGCCTTCGCCGATGGGCAGATGTTTGGAGTTCTGGAAGCTGAAGCAGCCCAGATCCCCGAATGATCCGACCTTCTTGTGATTGATTTCCGCCAGCCAGGCCTGACAGGCATCTTCAACCACATATAAATTGTGCTTCCCGGCGATGCCCATGATCCGTTCCATGTCGGCGGGCAGGCCATAGATGTGCACGGGGAGAATCACTTTGGTCGCCGGCGTGATTTTCTCTTCGATTTTATCCGGATCCATCTGCAGGGTTTCCAGGTCGATATCGACGAAGATGGGCATGGCGTTACACCGGATGATGGCATCGATGGTAGCAATGAATGTATATGGCGTCACCAGCACTTCGTCTCCGGCATCCACTCCCAGTGTTTTCAGCGCCATAATCAGGGCGTGTGTCCCGTTGGTGGTAGCCAGCGCGCGTTTGGTCCCGATTTTCGCCGCCCATGTCTCCTCGAATTCCGCGACCACATCCGCCCGGGACCAGACCCCGCTGCGGAGTACTTCAATCACCCGCTCCTCGTCGGTTTCCGGATTCCACACCGGCCAGTCCGGCCAGCCTTTAGTGCGGACCGGCGTTCCGCCGAGCGCAGCCGGTTTCGGATTGTATAAAGGATTCACAGTTGCCTCCTTTAATTCATATCAATTCTTTTGAATATGACTATTAAATTTGTTCAGAAATATTAAGGGCAAGGAAGCCGGAAAGGGTGCTTTCCGTGCGCTGCGCCACCCTTCACGTTTTGTAGAGCCGTTTCCCCGATTGGATCGGGATCTTCGACATGAAACGGCTCTACAATGCAGATTGAGCATCGAAGCCATTACTTTCCTGAGATAACTTAATAGTCATATTTTTGAATTATTCGGTTATTCCCGGTCTCTTGCCTCAGCTGACAGGTTGTTTTTGCATTGTAAAGTCCGAAGGCATCACCGAAGACTCCCTGGCATCCAGCAGATTGCGCATGCCGGAGGTCAATACTTCCTCCACCCCCGGTGAGACCCGGGACACTCTGCTGGCTTCGTATCCTCCCTTGGGATAGGATGCCCGGGTGCAAATATAGCCAGGCCCCAGATCCCCATAAGCAGCCATTGCGACGAACAGATCCGGTCGCATTTCACTGGCCGCCAGCTGGTATTCCACGTTCAGTTCTCCGGGCATGTGCAGTATCCGGACCGGACCCATGTGCAGCGAAGACAGGGTGATGGTCTGCCCCAGTTTACAGCGATGTACCCAGGTGATCTCGCGAGCCAATTGTTGAGTCGGTTCCTCCATGAACATGGTGATGAGTTCTGCCTCCGAATAGGTGATTCCCTCATCGCGAACTTCCGGCGGGAGAAGCGCCGGTTGGGTCTTCCAG
>DATFLS010000559.1:0-2875 GCA_035267465.1 bacterium | reverse complement strand
ATGGGGTTGCATCTGTTTAAGAATTTCGTATGTTTTTAAATCAGATGAAAAACTCTCAAAAATCAGGAAGAACACGAGGTACCAATGAAATTACGAGATCAGGAGATCACGGACCGGGCCCGGAAAGTTCTGGATATTGCTGGCGAGGCATCGCCGGAAGAAATCAAGCAAGCCTATCGTAAAAAAGCCAAACAGGTCCATCCCGATATCGGGGAACGAGACGAACGTATTATGGGCGCCATCAACCAGGCCTATGCCCGATTGACTCCCGGGAAATCCGCTCCCACCTCACTGCTGGAAAATGACAAGCTGGTTCAAATGCTCATCAATCTCCCGGTCGATCCCATCGAACAGACCAAAACCTATGAAGAATGGATGCTGGATCGGTTTTACAATTTGGGCAGCGACTCGATCTGGCCGGAGTAAACAAGTCAACGAATCACTCAAGCGCCAGAACCTGATGTATTTTTAGTGATTCAACAGTGGTGGAAAGTATTCCATCCTTGAAAGTATATTCCAGTTCCCTGCCGGCCGGTTCAAGACGAAGGGTTTTGGGCTCCTCTTCTAATCTGATAGTCACTTCCAGGGGGCCGACAGAGGGAATGTCATCATAGACGTAAATATCTTCATTGGCGTGCGGTCCGGCCGTATTAACCAGATTAATGAATAGTCGCCCTTCTTTTCTATTTGCGGTGACATCTACGTGGTGGGAGCCCTCTACAGTGACCAGTGGATCCGGAAACAGCTCCTGAACTAGGGCCGCCAGGAAATTCCGGCTGACCGAAGTCGCGGCATTATAGTATCGCTCCCCCAGGTTCAGGTAGGTTGCCGCGATCAGTCCTTTGCCATACCTCCGGATGGAAGCGGCGGTCTCGGAAGGGCCCTTCATGTCATTCACATTATTCGAATCACTGTTATATACTCTACCAAATGGGCGGGTCTTTTCCCCGAGTCTGACTTTTTGAAACAGCGAGCGCACGCCGCCCAGCCATCCCTCATATTCCAGACCATTCAGTTTTTCTTCGGGTTCTCCCAGGAGGGTGACGCCGAGCTCACCTTCGAACAGGGCGGCAGCCTTCGGACCGATAATCAGCAGGTTCCCTCCGGCTTCTACGTAATCAAGCAGCTCCCGTTTAAACTCCGGATCGACATATTCCCACTCCGGGTAAATAAGCAGTGGATATTCTCCCATGCGATCTCTGAGATGGTGCTCCATCACTACATCCACCACATTCTGTGATTCCAGCAGTGCCTGCAGATTTCCCCGGAGGGGCACCAGCTCGCCATGCCACGCTGCAAACAACTTCCGGTTGATCCTGTAAAACGCTTCACCGGAGTAGATCAGTCCGATTTGCGGAACGGGTTCGGCCTGATGACAGAGCGCTTCCCTGGCTCGACAAAATTCCGCCACTGCTTTCATGAGTTTCATCTGCCAGCGCCGGATGGAGCCATCCCTTCGCTGGGGAAAATACGCCTGAAAGCCTCCTCCCAGGGAAAGTACCATAGCCGCTTCTTGCTGGAGCTGTGGAATCGATTTGGTGCTGAAGTGCCGGTCTGTCCAGGTGAAACTCCAGGCCATCAGGTCCCAGGGTTTGCCCTGATACACCATGCTGCGTCCCTCCAGACGCGCGCTGTTGATGCTGTTCATGGCCGAATAATCCCCGGAGATAAAATCCACGCCAACGGTCGCCGGTTCCGGCATCATGGAACTGTATGCCCAGTTACTGGCGACTTGAAACCCGGGCGAATACTCATGAAGCGCGGAGACGTAATGATCCAGATACTCCCGAAATCCCTCCCGGCTGTACTGTGAGAACTCATACCAATCGGGATCATCCGGCGAGCGCGGTAATCGCTCCAGGCCGAATCGGTTGTGCATGGCGAGGAAGTTCGAGAACCGGTAGTCGCGTTCTATCGCCCAGCACTCGCCATCAATCCAGGCGCCGTCAATCCCGTATCCATCGATCAACTCCTTCATCTGCGGGATCAGGAGGCTGTCCACGTATGGTCCGTAGACGGAAGTCAGTCTGCTATCCGGGCGTCCGCGCTCGTTTATGCGGGCCCACCCGGGATATCGCCGTACCGCTTCACTGTCCCATACTCCCGAGTAGTGGACGTACAGCGCAATCCCGTGTTCAGCCGTCACCTCCCGCCAGATGCGCAGCGGATCCTTCACGAATCCCGGGGCCTGATGACCGACCTTGGTTGGATAGCTGGACAATCCGGGATGCCCCTTGCAGTCGACCTGGATATAATCCGGATGTACCATGTCGATGACGTACTCCACCATCTCGCGATCCACGTCTCTCCCGATTTCCGTGCAATCTTCGCCGGCGTGAAAATCGAAATGAATCCCCAGAAAACTCTCGGATCGCCGGAGGCGGTCTGGAGCTGTCTGGGCCCGGGTGGAAACCTGGGTGAGCGAGAAACACACAGCGAACAATACCATGAATTTCGCGATGTACCGGAGTACATCAGGATAAAAGTCTCGATTGTTTCTCATCGAAAAATACTGACTTGTCTTGTGTGCAAAATGGGTCTGTCCAACAAACGGCAATCTTTGCTCATTTCACCGTCTCATCCAGTGGGATACCCAATTTTTCGTATTGCTGCCGCCGGCTTTCTTTATCGCCTTCAATGGTCTTTCGGGCATAGGCCGCAACCTCTCTGGCATGTTCCCTGGGAACGCAGATAACGCCGTCCCCGTCAGCCACGATCACATCGCCGGGCCGCACCAGCACTCCCCCTACTTCTATGGGACGATTGACCGACTCCACTTCATTCCTGCCGGGACGAATACCTCTTCCCGTTTCTTTAAAATATAACGGAATACCTTCCGCGATAATTTCGTCCGTATCCCGGGCGGTGGCGTCTG
>DATFLS010000558.1:0-4694 GCA_035267465.1 bacterium | reverse complement strand
AGTAGATTGAGATAGGGGAAGGACCTCCACGATATCCCCGCACATGCAGGCGTTTGTGTCCGTAAGAAACTGCAAAATGCGCAGGCGTGCCGGATGGGACAGCGCTTTCGCGTACTGAGCCAGCGTGTTGATATCTTCATGGAATTCTTCGGATTTTGAATGCATACAAATTACCTGGCTGTTTACCCATTTATCGTATATCGTAAATATACGATGAATATTAGTCGGTGCAAGAGTTTTTTGTGGTAATGGGTCTTTGTATGATTCAACATTTCGTATAGCAGGAAATTTCAGCAGGCACAGGCAACGAGGAAAACTGCTCAGCCGTGAAGAAATGCTTTCAAATATGAGGGGTATTGTTATATATTTAACTCTTCGCAGAAGAATTAAAGCAAGATGGATATTTTACTCCGGATGCGAATGTATTGCATAGATAGAGAGGTCAGACCGTATGCCGCACATTAAAATCCAGAGTCCCCTGCCGGGCATTGCCGGACTGCTCCAGGATTTTCCGGATACCGGAGAATCCCTGTCAGCATTTACGGAGGTTTTGCTTCGCGGGCCGTCTCCGCTCTCGGCCGGGGAACGCGAATTGATTGCTGCGTATACCTCCCATCACAATGATTGCTTCTACTGAACGCATATTCATAGCGCCATAGCAGAGCATCTGCTGGGCGAGGGTTCCGCAGTTGTGGAACAAGTTTTAACAGATGTGGATACGGCGCGGATTAGTGAGAAATTGAAGGCGTTGTTGCACATTGCAGCCGGGGTAACCAGGTCTGGAACGACAGTGTCAGAACAACTGATCAACCGGGCCCGCGAGGCCGGAGCGACGGATCGGGAAATTCACGACACGGTGCTGGTCGCCGCCGCGTTCAATATGTTCAATCGGTACGTTGACGGACTGAGTACCGACGCTCCCGCCGACCTGGCGACGTATAAGAAGCGCGGGACGATTATCGCCGAACAGGGGTATATTCGCGGCAAAAATGGCAAGTCGTGACCAGGCACTTTGATTCTGTTCAAGAACCACTTAGAAAACGCTAAGGTCGCAGAGACCGCTGAGCATGGAGAGGCAGAATGAAAGATTTCACATGTGTTACCGGAATATCGACGTACATATCTGATATCCGAAATAAAAGTTAGTCGAGTTCGATGTTCTGTGCGTTTTCCTCCCGAGAGCATCACGGCGAGAGCATCACGGTGGGAATGGTTTTGAACAAAATTTAAGGGTGTTTAAATAAACAGATAATAGATACAAAATACTGACTTCGACTTATAATTATTATGGCCGTAATAGTAGATAAATACTTTCTGAACACAGGAGCAATCAGATTATTTTTTCTTTGCGGCCGCAGTGCTCTCTGCGTTTTCTAAACGAACTCTCAAAAGTTATGACAGATTTTTCCGAAAAATATCAACGCCCGATTAAAATGCTTGTGGCGATGTTTTTGGCAGGATTATTGACTGCGCCGTTGATTATTCAGCGATATACCGCGTCCGGCACGTTTTCACCAGGAAAGGATTCCAGGGAATTCGCTCTGGAGCACTTCGGATTTTATCTGGAGAACGTCGCCCTGGCCAGTGGTCTGGAATTCACGCATCAGTCTCCGCGGCTTGATCCGAAGTTACAACATATCCTGCCGCAGATTGCCTCCATGGGAGCATCCGTGTCTATTGTGGACTTCAACCGGGACGGCTGGAGCGATATTTATGTCACTGACAGCCGGTACGGGACGCAGAATGCTCTCTACCGGAATGAGAGTGATGGCACCTTCCGGGATGTGGCGGCAGCGATGGGTGTCGCCGATGTCAACCGGCAGGGTACCGGAGTCTCCATGGGAGCCGTATGGGGTGATTACGATAATGACGGCTATGAAGATATCTTCCTGTACAAGTGGGGGAAACCGGAATTATTTCATAACGATGGCGGGTCCGGTTTTACCAGCGTCACGGAGCAGAGTGAGTTGCCCCGGTGGGTGAATGCCAACACGGCTATCTGGCTGGATTATAACTCGGATGGTTATCTGGATATTTTCATGGGCGGATATTATCCCGCCAAATTCGATCTCTGGAATTTGAACACGACCAGGATTATGCCGGAGAGTTTCGAATATGCTCAAAACGGCGGCCGGAACTATCTGTTTGAAAATCAGGGTGACGGGACCTTTAGGGAACTGGCTGGACAGGTAGGGCTGACCAGTACCCGCTGGACACTGGCTGCCGGTGCGGCTGATCTGCAGCAGGATGGTTATCCGGAGTTGTTCCTTGCCAACGATTTTGGCGTGGATGAATTCTACGCCAATGATCAGGGTGAGCGGTTTCGCGAGGTCGGGAATGAGGTGAAAACCGGGTTCACCCCGAAAAGCGGAATGAACGTGACGTTCGGGGATATTGCCAATCAGGGGTTATTTGCGATTTACGTGACCAACATCACCGAGGAGGGAGTGTTGATGCAGGGAAATAATCTGTGGATGCCCCGACAGGGCGGCGAGAGCATGACCTACTCGAATATCGCGGGCCAGCGGGGAGTCGAGCTGGGCGGATGGAGTTACGGGGCGCAGTTCGGCGATCTGAATAATGACGGCGCGGTGGATTTATACGTGGCAAACGGTTTTATCTCTGCCCGGAAGGGGACCAGTTACTGGTATGATTATTCCAAGGTGACCGGCGGCAACTCGGCGATCATCTCCGATGCCCGGAACTGGCCCGACATGCGTGGCCGAAGCCAGTCCGGATATCAGCGGAACCGGGTCTGGCTGAATGACGGGACCGGCCGGTTCCAGGAAGTGGCCGGATACGTTGGCGGGAATGCTATTTTCGATAGCAGGGCGGTTGCGCTGGGCGATCTCTGGAATAGGGGTGTGCTGGACGTGGTGGTCGCCAACCAGAATGATCGGTTACTGGTCTATAAAAATACGGTGAGCCGCGGACACCACTGGATTGGCTTCCGGCTGGAAGGGACCCGCAGCAACCGCAGTGCCGTCGGTGCCACCGTCACTCTGCACTGGGATGGAAAGACACAGTCGCAGATTGTCTCCGGGGGTATCGGGTATTGTTCGCAAAATCAGCGACGGGTCCAGTTTGGACTGGGCGACAGCGAACAGGTCGAACAAGCGGTGATTCACTGGCCTTCCGGAAACAGGCAACAAATTTCACGTCCCGAGGCTGGAAAAGTGCATCTGGTGCGGGAACCGCAATGAGTTCCCCAGAGACCCCGGTATCTCAAACCGATTCGGCTCCCGAAACTGCGAAATCCGTATCGTTCAATAAACGCCTGGATTTCAGGTACGCTCCTCCCGTTCTGATCACGCTGATTCTGTTGGCGGGTCACCTGTCGTTCGGGATTCTGGCAAGCTATAGGACGGTGATCCTGGCGGTCGGAACCAGCATGATTACCGAACTGGTTCTGGCCCGGCTGGTCGTGGGGAAATGGCGCAATCTTTCCAGCGCTTATATTACCGGCATCAGTGTGAGCATCCTGATCAGGTCGCCGATGTTCTGGCCGTATGCGCTGTGTGCGATGATTTCCATTGCCACCAAATACGTCCTGAGATATCGGGGACGGCATCTCTGGAATCCCTCCAATTTCGGGGTCTCCTGGATGTTATTCACCGCTCCGTTCAGCGTGGCCGGATTGAGCATCCAATGGGGGAATAATCTCTGGCCCATGCTGATTATCTGGCCTCTGGGGCTTGTCATCGTGTGGCGAGCCCGCCGGTTTCATGTCACCTTCACCTATATTGTCAGCTTTATTGTGTTGTCCGGCCTCCGGAGTGTAATCACCGGCGCATCCTTTTTAGCGGAAGTGGCGCCACTCACCGGACCGATGTACCAGCTGTTTGTTCTGTTTATGATCACGGATCCGGTCACCACGGTGAGCTCCCGCAAGGGCCGCATTCTGGTGGCGTTTCTTATCGCCCTGGTTGAGTTTGTGCTGCGATTGAATGAATTCATCTACGCGCCATTTTATGCGCTCTTTCTGGTGGGGCCGGTGGCAATGATGATTGATCTCCGGAGGAAAAAGCCCGCCACCGACTGATCCTGCTGAAACCAACCTGGCAAGCATGCAACAATCAGGATGGAGTTCCCTTCCCGCAGTCGGATTTGGCTTTCTTTCCATTTGATATAATTTCATATTATAGTATCATCATACAAATTACAGCCTGCTCTGATAATTTGGGATTGAAGGCCACCTGATTCAAATGAATCGGGAAAACTGATCACGCGTGAATGGAAAATGTTGATATTACTACTCTGCAGCGTATTCCTTAATGACAACTTCTTATTATTCATCAGAACAAACTCATTGGGCTAGATTGGGTATAATCTGTGAACATCTGTGTCAATCTGTGGCCGTTATAGTAATTTCTAGCAAATCATTTATCGGGAGGTGACTTCAGATGCCGGACCCACATTTTCGACTGTACGAAGAGTACCGGGAATACCCGGTGGAGACGATGCGCGCTCGTGCCCGGGAGTTCTCCAGAGATCTCCGCAGGCGTCGATCGGTCCGGGAGTTTGCGGAGCGCCCGGTCCCACCCGATATCATTGAAGACTGTCTGCGAGCAGCGGTGAGCGCTCCCAGCGGAGCGAATATGCAGCCCTGGCATTTTGTGGTGGTGCGGAAACCGGAGATCAGACATGAGATCCGGCTTGCCGCGGAAGAGGAAGAACGGGAGTTCTACGAGCAG
>DATFLS010000557.1:0-2527 GCA_035267465.1 bacterium | reverse complement strand
AATCTTCAAAGGTTTGTTGCGTGCCCAACGCCTCGATGGCAGAATCCACGCCCAATCCCTCGGTGAGATTCAAAATGGCGTCCACGGCATCCTGCTTCTTGAAATCGACAATTTCGTCGGCCCCGAACTGCCGGGCCAGATCCTGGCGTTTCGGTACCGTTTCCACTGCAATGATCAATCCGGCGCCCAATAGTTTTGCTCCCACCGTAGCCATCAATCCCACCGGGCCCTGGGCGAAGACCGCTACTGTCCCTCCGATAGGGATATTGGCATGCTCTGCCCCCATGAAACCGGTAGACATCATGTCGGTGGTATACACCGCAGCCTCATCGGAGACTGCATCAGGAATGATCGCAAGATTCGCTTCCGCCTCGTTGACAAGAAAATACTCGGCAAAATTGCCATCCTTCACGTTGGCGAACTTCCAGCCGCCGAGCATCCCCTGACACTGGGATGTGTACCCGCGTAAACAATTCTCGCATTTGTAGCAGGGGGTTATCGCATTCACCGCAACCCGGTCACCCTCTTTCACCCCCTGTACCGCACTGCCCAACTTGTGAACGATGCCCACCGCTTCATGTCCGAGGGTGATGTTTTCTCGTTCTCCTATGGCGCCCGCCACGGTGTGGGTATCCGAAGTGCACACCAGCGCTCTGGTGGTTTTGATAATGGCGCCATTGGGGGCCGGGTCCACTGGCACAGGTTTTTCCATAAACCCGACTTCTCCGATTTGCTTCATGACGAATGTTTTCATCCTCTTTGCCATGATGTGACTCCTTTCAATTTTATTATTCCTTTGGGTGTAATCTGGGGGTAATTGTACCGAAATTCAAGAGTAGAGTTATGCTGAACAGCTCCATTTCACCGGTGTCCTGTACAACGGCGGGTATTTCGTTTCAATCCTTGTGCTCATTGTGCCGAAGGTCCAAAGGACTCCCTCGGAGCATCTCTTCGAGGGAGCAGCGCAGTGTCATTTCCCGTATAACCATATCAAGAACGGCTCATCAGTTGTCATCCTACCTTGGTTCGATGAAAACCAATCCTGATTTGCCATAAAAATAGCCCTGTTTCATGGTGTTGTAAAAAGTAATTTTTCCTTGAAAATCATCAGGTTGCGGTCATGTAGTATTCCCTGGGGAGACGACGAGGATGACATACATGGGCGAGCCGTGTTCTTCCGGGGTCGCGATTCAGGTGATGGTGCATAAATTTGTAGTTCCTGCAAGGAGCAGGGTATTGTATTCATTTTGATGCAGTCTGCATTGGATTCATCGTATATTATTGCCGTGTTCTTACAGAAACAGGTTTGAAATCATTCTGCAAGGATGTTCTGCCGGTCTCGCCGGTTATTCGGCGGTTTTTGCATTTATTTGCCACAAAGTATTTACCGGGAGGGCATGGAGATTTTTGCTAAACGGCACCATTTCAGAACCAGCATACAGAACGATACCGCGGCGGAACCGGCTGCCGGTTGTCGTCTGCAGATATCTGAGTCCTTTCAGATCGCCGGATTTCACGGCAGCTGCTGTTTTAACTTCAATACCCACAATATCTCCGGCGGAATTCTCGAGGACGAAATCGACCTCGTCGCCTGACTGGGTGCGAAAATGATACAAGTATGGACGAGTGTGACTCCAGGAGATCTGCTTGACCAGTTCCATGGCTACGAAGGTTTCCAGCACTCTGCCTGTCAAAGTGGGATCCGCTGTGAGTTTGGCAGAATCCAAATCCAGAAGTGCCGTAACCAGGCCGGTGTCATTGAGAAAAACCTTGGGGGATTTGACAATCCGTTTGCTGAGGTTGGCAGACCACGGAAGCAGAGTTTTCACCAGAAACGTACCTTCAAGCAGAGTGAAGTAGCGTTTCAGTGTGGATTGCGGCACACCGAGACTCCGTGACAGTTCGGAGTAATTCAACAGGGAAGCAGTGCGGGCGGCCACCAATCCCAACAACCGGTGCATGACGCTCAATCGTTCAATACTGGCCAGATCCCGAACATCCCGCTGGGTAATGGTGGTCATATATGAATTATACCAGGCTTTCCGTCGATGCAGCGATTCCCGGGAAACGACTTCAGGATATCCGCCCCGGATGATTCTGTCGATGAGATCGGCTTTTGTTACAGGTTCCGATTCCGGAAATGACGGGTCCGGGGAAAACAGGGTATCAACAAATCTTTCCGTGCTCCTCTCCAGTTCACCCGCTGAGAACGGCCACAGGGTTAAGATTTCCATACGCCCGACCAGGAGTTCGGAGAGTTGCGGCAGCAGCTGGATATTTGCAGAACCGGTCAGCAGATACCTGCCCGGTCTGCGGGAGGCATCCACGTCGGACTTGATGGCAAGGAAGAGGGCGGGTACCCGCTGGATTTCATCGAGGACCACCGGCTTCTCCAGTCCGGCAAGAAAACCTTCCGGATCCTCTCCGGCGGCTGCCAGCATGGAGGCGTTATCAAAGGTGATATATCGCCTCCCTGGTTCTTGTTTCGCCAGCCGCTGAGCCAAGGTGCTCTTGCCGGTCTGTCGGG
>DATFLS010000556.1:0-8543 GCA_035267465.1 bacterium | reverse complement strand
GGCCGGTATGTGATGCGCCTTCCGATGATTTTGCATGAGCACCTGGCCGGTAAATGAGTTGATTTGCCGGCCATAGGCATTTCTGGAGAGTGTCATATCGATCACGTTCCAGGGAATGACCTTCTCACTGTCGACCTGTGCGCCCAGCAGGATAGCGCCAGCGCAGGTGCCGAACACCGGATGGGAACCGGCGTATTGCCGGATGTTTTCCAGCCATCCCTCTGCCTGGAGTACTCGGGTAATGGTGGTGCTTTCGCCACCGGGAACAATCAGGGCGTCTACGGTTAAGTCAGCCGGTTGCCGCACTAACTGGTGACTGACTTCTAACCGATCCAATACATCCTGATGCTTTCGGAAGGCACCTTGTATAGCTAAAATTCCAACCCGCATTGTCCCAATTTACCAGCCTCTGTCCGCTAACCGCTCTTCGGCGGGTATGTCACTGATGTTAATCCCCACCATGGCTTCCCCCAGGCCTTCAGAAATGCGCGCCAGTTCTTCGGGGTCGTCATAATGGGTGACGGCTCGTACAATGGCTTCCGCCCGATGTCTCGGTTCGGAGGATTTGAAGATCCCCGATCCCACGAAGCAGCTTTCCGCTCCCAGCTGCATCATCATTGCGGCATCCGCAGGTGTGGCGACACCGCCGGCCGCGAAGTTCGGCACCGGGAGCTTCCCGATTTTGGCCACCTGCTTGACCAGTTCGTACGGAGCACCGAGCTCCTTGGAGACTGCCATCAACTGATCCTCTGGCAGTACGGTCAACCGTTGAATCTCGTTCCGGACCGCCCGCATGTGTCGAACAGCTTCTACCACATTGCCGGTACCGGCCTCGCCTTTGGTTCGAATCAGCGCGGCCCCCTCTCCGATGCGTCGCAGCGCTTCGCCCAGATTTCGACAACCGCAGACAAACGGAATGCCGAACTCATGCTTGTTGATATGATTTGCTTCATCTGCAGGGGTGAGCACCTCGCTTTCGTCGATGAAATCTATCTCGAGAGATTCCAGTATCTGCGCTTCCACAAAATGGCCGATGCGACATTTCGCCATCACCGGTATCGAGACTGCTTGCTGAATTTCGCGAATTAATTTGGGATCCGACATCCGGGCGACTCCTCCCTGGACCCGGATATCCGCCGGAATGCGCTCCAATGCCATCACCGCCACCGCACCGGATCCTTCCGCTATTGTCGCTTGCTCCGCATCAGTGACGTCCATGATGACCCCACCTTTTAACATCTCGGCGAGTCCTACTTTTACTTCAAATGATCCTTGTTCCATAACTACTACTCCTTACATCTCTTCCAACACAGGTTGTTTGGAAAAGGTCTTAATACGATCCAATACTTCTTCGATGGTATTATCCGGAGTGGACGCACCCGCATGTACCCCCACGCTCCGGACATCCTTGAACCATTCAGGATTCAAGTCACCAGCACCTTCCACCTGGTGCGAGTTTTCGTTCAATGTGGTGGCGATGCTGGTCAGCCGTTTGGTATTCGCACTGGTGAATGATCCGATCACGATCATGACTTCGTTCGCCGTTGCCAGTGCCTTCAATTCCGTTTGATTTTGGCGAGTGGGGTGACAGATGGTATTCACAAATCGGAGGTCCTTAATCTTCATCATTAAAATACTGAGAATCTCCTGCACATTCTCGACCATCTGAGTGGACTGGGATACCACACCTCCCCGCTTTTTCTTTCGCAAAGCTCTGGCTTCCTCCGGTGTGGAGATCAAAATCGGTTTCTTCACCTGACTCATGATTCCCACCACCTCATCATGCCCTTTATCACCTATGATATATATTTGTCTCCCCTCTTGTTCCATCTCCCTGACTTCTTCATGTATTTCATGCACCAGGGGACAGGTGGCATCAATAATGTGAAGATCGCGCTCCCGGGCTTTTTCCCAGATTTCGACCGGAGTCCCGTGGGCACGAAATAACACCGGACCGTCTTTTACATCATCCAGGGAATCCACCACGCGTACTCCGGTTCCCGCTAATTCCCGGACGACCCGCTCATTATGGACAATATCTCCTAACATATATATTTCGCCGTATTTCTTCGCGGACTTCTTCGCAATCCGGACCGCATCCCGAACTCCGAAACAAAATCCGGCATGTCTGGCAACGGTGATTTTCATTGTATCTATCCTGAACTCGATTCTGTGTTCGCAATCTGTAAACGTAACGAAAAATAGGTGATAAATCGTATGGTTGCAAGCCACCTTTTTCTAATCAGGATTTCGTACCCGATTTCACTTGCCCGGCAGCCTGGCAATATACGCCGTAGTGTGCTGACTGTTCCCGATCATGCCGGCAACGAGGGGACACCGGAGACTGTCAGCGGGCTGACGAGACCCGAGCCGGGGTGATTCCACGCTGCGACTGGTACTTCCCCTGCTTATCCTTGTAGGAAATTTTGCATGTCTCATCACTTTCGAAGAACAGTACCTGGCTGAGACCTTCATTGGAATAAATTTTCGCGGGTAACGGGGTAGTATTCGAAATTTCGAGGGTGACATGCCCTTCCCACTCTGGTTCGAAGGGTGTCACATTCACAATGATTCCACAGCGCGCGTAGGTGGATTTTCCAACACATATGGTCATGATGTTTCTGGGAATCCGGAAGTATTCGATGCTGCGAGCTAACGCAAAACTGTTCGGAGGAATAATACAGACCGCGCCCTGAAAGTCAATAAATGACTGCGGATCAAAATCCTTGGGATCGACGATTGAATTGTTGACATTCGTGAATATTTTATATTCATCGGCCACGCGCAGATCGTATCCATAAGATGAGAGCCCGTAAGAGATAACATCTTTGGAAATATTTTCCCGCTCGAACGGTTCAATCATCCCATGGTCGTTTGCCATTTTCTCTATCCAATGATCCGGTTTAATACTCATGACACTGCTCGCTCCGCTTCATGATAAGGTCTGTTTTCAAAATAGTCATCAATAGTACGCTGCACTTCCCGAATAACCTCAGGGATGGTGTCCTGATAAGGTTTTTCGATTATCGCTCCGGCAGCGAATTTATGGCCGCCCCCGTCGAACTTCGTGGCGACGGTGTTGATGACCACCTTTCCCTTGCTGCGAAAATTCACCCGGGTTTTGTTCGGGGAGACTTCATGGAACATCACCGCAACCTCAATATCTCCAAGGCTCCGGATGAAGTCCGAAAACCCCTCGATATCTTCCGGCTGGGCGCCCACTTCCTGCTGCATGTTTAGCGTGACCGGAAAATAGGCAATGCGTCGATCATCGGTAAATTGCAAAATCTCGATGATCATCCCCAGCAATTTCATGCGCTCGAGCGAATAGGACTCATACACGTTCCGGTACACCACATAGGGTTTCACACCGTGTTCCAGCAGTTCTTTGGCAACCTGATGGGTTTCCGGGGTGGTGTTATTAAAACGGAACGAACCGGTATCGGTCATCAGCGCACAATACAGCGCCTGGGCGATGGTAAAATCGATGGCCGATGATTCCGTGGATTTGATCAACTCGTAAATCATCATGCCGGTGGCCGCTGCGGCTTCATCAATAATCTCGTGATCGAATTCGTGTTCGGTATGCGGATGATGATCGATGCAGAGCTTTGTTCCCGAACTGGCCTCGATATCCTTGCCGAGATCGCGGAGGCGGGTGAACGAACCGATATCCAGAATCATGAAGAGGTCAGCGTTCTGCAGCATGTGTAAATGTGTGTCACGCTCATAGACCCGAATCACCCCGTTCGGATCCAGAAACTGATACTCTCGCGAGGTCACGGACGGGTTGATGATGTGCACACTCTTGTCCATCTGTTTCAGAAAATAGTAGAGTGCTATCTCCGATCCGATCCCATCACCGTCCGGACTGACGTGGGTTGTCAGGATGACACGATCCGCAGATCGAATATACTCTTGTACCGGTTGCCAGTTAATAGACATACAGTGCTTATTTCTTTAAAAATTAATGACTCTTTCTAATATCGGCTCAATATCCACATTCTCGTGCTTTGTCATCAAACTATGCTGAAAAAGATCGGGAAATATATTCCGCGGGAGGGGGAATGTCAAGCGATTCACCGGAATGATGTCTTTTTTTAATGTTCCTGCAACCAGGGGTTACAGTCCATTACTCCGGCAGTGGCTTCGCTTACCCGGGTAATAATACCATAAAAAAGCCGGTTTGCTCACTGCAAACCGGCTTCTCTTCTCCGCTCTGAGGAGAATTCCAATAAGACCGCTAAATGAAAAAGACTGATATCAGCCGATCTCGAGCATACGATCAACTGCCCGCTTGGCCCGCACCCGAACTCCTTCCGGCACGTGGACTTCGTATTGGGTATGAATCAGGGCATCTCTGGTCATTTCCAGGGTGATCTCATTCATATGGGGACAACGCACACTGCAGAGGCGCAGCATCTCTTTGTGGGGATTCTCTGCGGCAATGTTGTCTCCCATGCTGCACTCGGTCAGCAGGAGATATCTGTCCGCATCCACTTCTTCGACGTATTGAATCATGGCTGAGGTGCTGCCGGAGTAATCAGCGGCTTCCACCACTTCAATACTGCATTCCGGGTGAGCCAGAATAACGACCTCGGGAAACTGGGCACGGATGTTCTCGATATCCTGCACAGTGAACTGTTCATGAACCTCGCACCGACCATGCCATCCGATAAGATCGTACTGTACACCGTTGTCATTTTTGCCGGCCGGTTTCGGAGAGGTGGTGGGGAAAATTATCGACTTCCCGGTCTCCCTGGCAACATTCCCGGCCAGGTACTCATCCGGAAGGAAAATGACCTGGTCGGATTCCAGTGATTCGACCACGGCTTTGGCGTTGCTGGAGGTGCAACACACATCACTTTCCGCCTTCACGTCCGCATAGGTATTCACATAGGTGACCACCGGCACTCCGGGATACTTTTCACGTAACTTGCGCACATCCGCTGCGGAGATACTCTCCGCCAGAGAACACCCGGCTTTCGGTGACGGGATCAGCACCGTCTTCTCCGGGTTGAGTATTTTCGCGGTCTCCGCCATGAATTTCACGCCACAGAATACAATAATATCCTTCTCGGTTCGTGACGCTTCCCGGCTCAGACCCAGAGAATCGCCGGTGATATCCGGCACGGTATGAAACAAAGCCGGTTCCATATAATTGTGGCCAAGAATGACCGCATTCCGCTGTCGTTTTAACTCTATTATCTCATACGCTAATTCGGCTTTATACCGGAGTTCATCCGGCGGAACGACTCTTTGCAGCTTCTGCTCCATCTGACAATACAGATTATCGACATCTGTCGCAACAAGACTCATAACACGTGTGCCTCTGTTTTACTTAGATAATCCATAGCTTGCTTTTGTGCTTCTAACACAACAACCCGATGAAAGTTCACCCACCGGAGCAATTTGTCGCCAGGAGGTAAATATAAGGTGAATGTGACAATCTCTTCAAACAGTAGTAATGTTCTCAACCCGCATTCCGACTATGAATTCTCTGCGATAAGCAACGCCATTTTGCCGCTTTCTACCTGGTCAATCTCCTCAAGTTGTTCGTAGAATGTCAACACCGGCAAGAACGGACCTTCCGCCCTTCCTTTTCCCCGCAGTTCATAATCGTGCTCAGGTGCATAGAGCTCCGCCCCTTCCGCTTCCTCGTGTACCACTTCTTTCGGATCATATCCCTGCAGCTGAATCGTATCATCACGCTGTTCGAGAATCTGTTTGAGCTGATTTCCAATCCTTTTATTGAACACATTCACCGTGAAGTCGAACCGCAGCCCCGTCACCTCATACACTTCATGGAGCTCAATCCCGAGAATGCTTTTTGCTTCTTCCACTGCCTCCTTCAAGGGTTCCAGCAGGCTCTCTTCCGTCACATAATTTGAAAACTTCCCGGACAAACCCAATCGATCAGCGATGTGCTTTTTCAAATGCGCCGTGCTGATATTGCACTCCGCACATTCAAAAAAATGCTCATCTCTATTCCGTCCCAAAACAAACCCCCGGAGAAAAGCATGTGCAATTTCAGGGCGATGTTGGATCACGATTTCATATAATTTCATAATCGTCTCTTCATTCGGTTTAGGTTAAAAAGACCAATGTCACGACAATAAACACGGGGATCAGGATGATAAGAGAATACTTAATCATATAACCAAAGAAACTGGGCATATTAATCCCCTGCTCCTCCGCTATGGATTTCACCATAAAATTGGGAGCATTCCCGATATAGGTGAGTGCTCCGAAGAAGACCGCTCCAATGGAAATTGCCACCAGATAGATTTCGTGAGTGGCAATAAGGTTGGCCACAGCCGGCGCTTCCGGCATACCTGCATAGAAATTCCCGAGCGCCGTATTGAAAAATGTGAGATAGGTCGGCGCATTATCCAGGAACCCGGAGAGCGATCCGGTGATCCAGAAGTAGTGAGCGGGTGTTTCCATGGCCCGCATAATGAACGCGAAGGCCCCCTGAGTACCGGCGCGCAGAATGGAAATGGCCGGAATAATCGTCATAAAGATTCCGGCAAACAAATAGGCGACCTCTTTGATCGGAAACCAGCCGAATTCATTCTTCTCATGAATCTCTTCCCGGGTGGTGACAAGAGAAAGAATCCCCATCAAAATGATCAGCCCATCTCTGGTTAAACTCTGGATACCAACATGGACTCCCAGAATATTCACATCACCGGGACGCCAGAGGCCGCTCATGAGCACCGCACCCATAATTCCTGCCAGAAAAATCAGATTGTGTGCTCCCAGCACCCGGATCGGCACCTGTTCCTGTTCGGAAACTTGCGTATAATCAACATCCTCTTTCCTGTAAACCAGTGTGTCCATGATGAAATAGATAATGATGAGAATGGCTACCACAACGAGCATATGCGGCAGCAGATTCATTGTTGTCCAGAAGAAGGGGACGTTGTGCAGAAATCCGAGGAAGAGAGGCGGATCGCCGAGTGGGGTCAAGGATCCGCCGATATTCGCCACCAGGAATATGAAGAATACGACGGTATGGACTTTATACTTGCGATCCTGGTTTGCCCGCAGCAACGGGCGAATCATGACCATGGCCGCACCGGTAGTCCCGATCCAGGAGGCGAAAAACGTTCCGATCAGGATAAGAACCGTATTCACAATGGGTTTCCCCTTCATGGTGCCCTGGATAAAAATGCCCCCGGCTGCCGTGAATAATCCCCAGAGTAAAATGATAAACGGGAAGTAATCCGTCAGGTAAATATGCACAATTTCATGGAATGCAAGCGACTTGTACACAAGCAGAAAGGGCACCGCAAAAATCAACGCCCAGGCCGCTGATACTTTGGGGAAGTGTTCATGCCAGAAGTGGGGAGCGACCAGCGGAAAAATAGCGATGGAGAGGAGAATTCCGATAAACGGTATGACACTCCAGACAGGCAAGACGGCCCCGATATCAACATGCCCTTCTCCTTCTTGCTCTGCGTGACCTTCTGTCTCATGTTGTTGGGCAGCGGCTTCGTGCTGGGATTCCTGCTGCGCCAGTTCCGTCTGTCGGGTATGCTGCTGCGGCATGTCAGCAAGCGTGGGAACGGTCAACATCAGAGAACCAACAATTACCAGCATTCCAAAGATACAAAGATCCCGGGTCCTGCGGTGTTTCGAAACTCTGCCAATAAAGAAATTAGAAAGCATGGAATAATCCGTCTGTGTTAAGTGGTTAATGTGTTCCGGGCAATCACATGAGCGAACGCTTCCCGAAGTATCCGAAAATGAAAAAATTTACAAACAGGTGAGGGCATGTCATATATCAGGTTGGAAGGATAGGGGGTGTTGGAGAACTTTGTCCGTTGACTGTTGACCTCTCCGCATATGCAAAGGCCTGACCCGGCGTTCCTCTCACATTTATTGAATTCTCAAAGACTCTAAATATATTTGTCCTGCCCAGATTTATCAACTCTTTTTTCGCTGAGCCAGCCGTTGTTCTCTGCGTCGCAGGGCCTCTTCGTATCGCCGCTGATCGTCCTCTGTTTCCGGAAGCAGGGGAGGAATGTCCACCGGAGCCCCATCCCTGTCTACTGCCACAAACGTGAGATATGCCGAACTGGTATGCACCTGTTCTCCCGTGAGCGGATTTTCGGACAGTACTTTCACTCCCACTTCCATGGAACTGGCGCCGGCAAAATTCACCGATCCCTTCAGGATAATAAAATGTCCCTGTCTGATGGGATGATGAAAACTGAGATCGTCCATCTGGGCGGTAACAACCTGTCTCCGGGCGTGACGCATGGCAGCGATGGAACCGGTGATATCGATCAGGTGCATGACCCGCCCGCCTAACATTGTTCCCAGAGGATTGGTATCGTTCGGCAAAACCAGTTCCACCGTCTCCACCCTGGAGGCGGATACCGGTTTCGGTTTCAGTTCACTCGTCATGGCGTTGCGAAAGAACCTCGATTGTGTGCATCCGGATTAACCCGGATTGTTCATCCCGCGGGAATCCCTTCTCTGGGATACACCGGAAAAGAAGATCACCTTCCAACAGGAACCCTTCGAGATTGATA
>DATFLS010000555.1:0-11981 GCA_035267465.1 bacterium | reverse complement strand
CCACCACCGAACAGAGCAAAACGTTTCTGTTTGGCTTTGGTCCGTATCAGATGCAGCCGGGTGATGACGTTCGGATCGTGATGGCATTTGTCGGCGGGATGATTCCCCAACGGCTGGCCATCGATGCGGGCCGGGCATATGTCAATGGTTTTGATGCCCAGCGGGAGGACCTGGCACAACCGCTGCCGTACGATGTCTATGATAATCCCGTCGATCCTTACTCACCGGCATTCGTGGGACAAGCACCAATCGCAGAAGAAGGGGCCTACCCCATTTCGCAGGCACAGAAAGATGCCATTCTGGATCTCAGTAAAAAACGGGCGTTTCTCGAGGCCGGGAAGGCTGTGGATATCTGGAAGAATCCCGGCAGAACTGTCGCTGCAGGCACCGGGAGCTTCGGCGTGCCTCTGGCGCCCGCCTCGCCAAGTTTGACGGTGACCTCGGAAAACGAGCGAATTCGACTGGCATGGGGTGACGAAGCAGAGGAAGACACCCGGGCCGGTGATGTGGTCGGCTATAATATCTATCGCAATTACTGGCGGCCGCCGTCGGTCACCGAGCCGACTGACACCACCTTCGTGCTGGTGGATAACGTCGGACCGGATGTCCGGGAATATGTGGATACGGATGTGATCGTGGGCGAACAGTACTGGTATTATGTTACCGCAGTGAGTGACGACGGCCTGGAAAGCAGTGCCTATCAGAATCGCATGGGGCGCTCCGCCACCCCGGACCGCGAGGCCGCCTCGCCGTCACGGCCGGCACATGCCGACTGGCAGCAGGAAGTGGTAGTGGTGCCCAATCCCTATCACACGGTGGCGGCAGAGAAATACAGCGGCCGCAGATTGAACTTCCTCAACTTGCCGGACTATGCGAATATCCATATTTATACCATGACCGGTGACCACGTGCAAACCCTCGAACACACCTCCGGTGATGGTGACGAAGAATGGCTGCGGCAGGATACCTTCAGTACCATGCAGATCGTGAGTGGCGTCTATATCTTCGTGGTCGAGGAACTGGAT
The DNA here is from genome assembly GCA_035267465.1 of bacterium. GTDB lineage: Bacteria > Fidelibacterota > JAANXI01 > JAANXI01 > JAANXI01 > DATFLS01. The sequence goes on along the minus strand of DATFLS010000555.1, from coordinate 10,956 downwards.
TCACCTAACGGCAGCCTGACCGGAAAGAAAGCCATTGGCAAATTCGTCGTCATCAAATGATGAATATGCTGAATACGGTAAGTGGTATCTGTGAGACTATAAAACAATGAGGTAATGATATGAAGAAAATAATTTCCATACTCACATTAATGGTGGTATTCGGATTGTTCGCAGTTCCGGATATTTCGAACGCCCAGCCGGTAAAGTATGGCCAGGCTGGTATGAAATTTCTCACCATTGATGTCGGAGGACGTCTTGCGGCTATGGGAGGGACCGCCGTGGGTGTGGCCGGTGATGCCTCAGCCATGTTCACCAACCCGGCCGGTTTATCGATCATACAGGGCGTGGATGCCATGGCAGGCAACACCAGCTGGATTGCCGATATCAATCATTTTGGCGCCGCCGTGGCCTACGGAGCCGGTCAACTCGGAACATTCGGAGTGAGCCTGGTTTCCATGGATTATGGTGAGTTCACAAAAACGGTGCCGTATTCCGGATTTGATCCCGAGGACCGTGCCATTGGGTACATTGATCAGGGCACCTTTACTGTCACCGAATATGCTTTCGGGCTCTCTTATGCCCGGCAGATTATGAGCCAGTTCTATATCGGCGGCTCGGTGAAATATGCCTACCAGAACCTCGGGGATGTGGTTATTCTGGATCAGTTTCTGGGCGAAGAACGGAAGGTGGAGAACGATATCAGCAATCTGGTGTTCGATTTCGGCACCCTCTATTACCCCGGATTTCGTGACCTGCGATTCGGAGTGACAATCCGGAATTTCTCGAACCAGGCGGATTACTATGACCAGCGCTTTGAACTTCCCCTGACCTTCGATTTCGGCATGGCTATGGATCTGATGCAGCTGTGGTCGCCCGGGAATAACGGCAACAGGATCACCCTGGCAGTCGATGCAATTCATCCCAGGGATTACTCCGAGCGGCTCCACACAGGTTTGGAGTATAGCTTCTCGAATATGCTGTTCCTGCGGGGCGGTTATAAGTTCAACTATGATGAAGAAGGACTCACCGCCGGTATCGGTGTGCGATACGGCCTCCAGAACGTGAACATGCGGGTCGATTACGCCTACTCAGCCTTCGGGATCTTCGATGCCGTGCATCGGTTCTCTCTCGGAGTGACATTACAGTAGCGTACCCCCAACGGAACTGGGTTGCCTGCCGTAACGTGGACAGGCAATCAATAACGGGTTGCATGGAAAATAAGGCCACCGTGGAAGGCTCGAACGTTATTCCACGCTGGCCTTATGTTCTTTTATGCTGTAAATTGTTGCCGATAGAGAAGGAGACGAATAATTGCACCTATGAAGGTTAGTTATCATAAAACATTCGAATTTATACTCTTGCTGGTAGCTCTCGGAATGACAATGCCGGGATGCGAGAAAGGTATCAATGGCCCCGATCGCGCCCCGACACCCGATTTCATTCTCACCGATCTGAACGGAAACGAATTTCAGCTCTCCGATTCCGAAGGAAAAGTTGTTGTGTTGCAGTTTTTTGCGGATTGGTGTTCTATCTGCAGAAGTGAGGTGCCGACTTTAAATCAGCTGCAGGAGGGCTATGAACCTGATAGTGTGCTCGTTGTAGGCGTAGCCGTCATGCAGACTGACAGTGCTGCCGTACAGGAATTCGCGGAAGTATTAGACGCAGAGTATACGATTCTCTATGGCACACAGAGTGTTGCCCTGGGATATGGGGTGGAGAGCGTTCCGGTCTCCTTTATAATCAACAGGGAAGGATATATCGATAACCGACGATTTTCCGGCGCCCTCTCACTGGAACAATTCGAGCAGGTTATCGATCCGTTGTTGTGACAGGCCAATCTCCGCCACGGCTATAGATTACATTGTGCTTGATGAGACGGGAGCAATTAGAGGAAATAGAATGTAATGCAGGAAATTGCCCTTCGTGTTTTCACCGTAAGCAAGCATTTGGGGAGGAACCGTATCGGACATGAACTCCTGCTCAGAATCAGGTCTGGAGAACATACAGATAGAGTTTAATTCTTCAATTAGCGGAAGCCTTCAAGTATACGGATTATCCAACGAGTATTTCGTTCATGTAAACCAACGGAGGCATCATGCGTGGTGTTATTGCTGCTGTTATGATTGCGTTTGCCTTTTTGCTGAGCTGCGCAACCTCACAGAGATTTGTCCCACAGGAGCCCCGGGAAGGGAGGTCCCTGCTGGTCGGTGGCATTTTGCTGGAAAATCATGGGATTGAGGATTTATACCAGGCTAAAAAGGCGGGCATCCTGGTGAAGGTCGTGGGCCGGTCCGTGCGGGACGGGGAGGAAGTAATTGATGTGTACCGGCTGGTGACCGACCGGAACGGCTACTTTATCAAACAAAACGTGCCCCCCGGATCCTATGTGATCAAGGGGGTGGAGGTCTATCTGGCTCCGAATTCAAAAACCCTGGTGAGGGCGTTCTGGGATGGCCCGCTTATGTACTATGAACTTACCGAACGTGAATTTGACTACGCCGTGCGCATCTGGCCGGACCCTATCGATGAGAAGATTATTAATATGAATATTTTGCACCTTGAAGTGGGCATCGGCAGTGGGAGAGACGTGGTCTATGATATCTATCGATCGTTACAGAATCAGGTCCTGGGATTACCGGGCGTGAGGCATACCATGCCAAATCCGGTGGAGTATTACCAGGCGCGGTATCCGGACCTGGCCTGGTTCGGCAGTTAGGCGGCTTCTTTGAGAAGAATACCAGCCTGTTGCGTGATTTGAACACCGCAGCCTATCGGCACAAAACGGTTTGTATTCAATACTATACTGGTGAACTATGTCTCTGCATCATTGGTTGAGAAGATCATTATATCCGGGATTGATTGTTCTGCTCCTGTTTATTGTTGGTAAAACGAACTGCAACGGTCAATTCAGCCAGTATCAGGAGTATACGCTGGGGACACTGGGAATCTCTGCAGGGGCTGTTTTTCCATGGCAGAATTTCGGCAGTGAGAGCGGACCCGGAGCCGGCGGAGCTCAACCGGGATTTTTTCTTGCCGGCGAGTACGGGGCGCCGATCGCTGAGAGTGACCGATGGGAGTGGCTCTATGGAGTGGCAGGGCATTTCCTTCCGGCAGATCTTCCGCAGGGATTTGATGAGATTGGGTTGGGCGGTGAGACCGGCCGGTGGACTCTGGGATCGATGACAACAGGTATCCGGATGAGCGGGTCGATTGGAACAGTACTAAAATTGTATGCCCAGCTCCGGGGTGGTGGAGTATATGTTATCAGTCCCAAAATTGAGACCACCAATGAGGGGATCCCTGCCTGGCAAAGCTCCTCCTCATCGCTTACCTGGATGGCCAGTGGCGGTTTGGGGATCATCTTCAAGGAGCATCTCGAGGTGCATATCCGATACCTCTATTTCCAGCCGACCTTCAAGATACGGGTTGCCGGACTGGAGATTGCAGAGATTAACGGCGAGAGGACGGGCACGGTTGAACAATTTGACATCACCCAGCGCATCGCCATACTCCAGCTCGGTCTGGGATGGAACTTCGACCTGAGCGGGCTGCGCGGAGAGTAAAATCTGCCCCGGTAAGTGATCACGAACAATATCTGTCGGGATCATTTCCATTCCCTGGATACCGGATCCCCGGTGATGGGCTATTCTGGAGATGATACCTGTTTACCCTCCTGGTAGAGAAGATACGCATAGCAGTGAATCGATCTTTCCTTCCAACAAATGTTCTCCCTCTTTACTGCACCGATCATCATTAATTTTCCGGAATGCCATGCCATTCTTCACTGAAACTTTCGCCAGCACACTTTGTTGAAATGTTGGATTAAATAGCAACGAAGTAATCATGGATTTATCCGGAAGATTCTTTCTGTCACCGCTTGCTCCTTTTTTAAAGGATGATATTCTCTCTCAGTCAATAAATAACGGGTACGGGGTTACACATTGTATCGCGGCAGGTGGACCCTTGAAGCAGGTGCTCCTTGAAAATGGCTGTATAAATCATCGGAGGAAATTAGTCTCTATAATTCCTAACTTTCATGTCGATTTAATTAGGATACATCGAGTAACTCAAACGAAGGGATAGACTATGCAACGCTACACGCGACGAGATTTTTTGAAAGGAATGGCGGCGTTGTCCGGGGGGTTGGCCCTCACGCCGACGCTATCCGCCGGCCGGACTGCGCAGCGCACCCTGGGCGCGAACGACACCATCCGGATGGCGGTGGTGGGCTTCCGCGGCAAAGGCGCCCAGCATATCGAGATATTACGCGACACACCGAACGTCCAGGTGGCCGCCTTATGTGATGTGGATCAGGCTATTCTGGACCGGGAGGCACAAACGTTCAGGGAAGACAACGAACCGGTTGACACGTACACGGATGTCCGGAATGTATTGGACGACGACACCATTGATGCCGTGGTCATTGCGACGCCTAATCACTGGCATGCGCTGATCACGGTCTGGGCCTGCCAGGCGGGGAAGGACGTGTATGTGGAAAAGCCGGTCTCCCATGATATCTGGGAAGGCCAGCAAATGGTGGCGGTGGCCCGGAAATATAACCGCATTGTGCAGTCCGGTACCCAGCTGCGATCCGATGGTGGCTTACGACGGGCGTTCGAATATATCCGGGAAGGCAATATCGGAGAAATCCAGCTGGCCCGGACGATTCATTACAGCCGGCGCGAGAGTATCGGGAAGGTGACCGGTCCCCAGGCTGTGCCGGCGTCGGTGGACTACAATCTCTGGACCGGCCCCGCCCATATGCAGCCGCTGATGCGGCTGCAGCTGCATTACGACTGGCACTGGGACTGGACCACCGGCAACGGAGAACTGGGCAACAACGGCGTGCACCGGCTGGACCTGTGCCGCTGGGTCATGGACGAGGATGCGTTACCGCGGCATGTCTTGAGTGTGGGCGGCCGGTTCGGTTATGATGACGACGGGGAAACCCCGAACACACATATCATCTATTACGATTACGCCAGGAATCCGGTGATCTGCGAGATCCGGGGCTTGCCGACCAAAAAGGACAGCCCGGTGATGGATGCGTATCGCGACATTCGGATCGGGGTAGTCATCCATTGTGAAGAGGGCTATTTCGCAGGCAGCGGCGGAGGCGGCATCATCTATGACAACGACGGCAACCGGGTGGAATCCTTTGAAGGGGATGCCGGCGCCGGCCATCATGACAACTGGATCCAGGCTATACGCAGCCGGAATCGGCAGGAGTTGCATGCGGAAATTTACGACGGCCACATCTCCTCAGCCCTCTGTCATCTGGGGAACATTTCTCATCGATCCGGGAGTGTGGCTTCGCCGGACGCCATTGCCGAGCGCCTGGACGGTGATCCGGCGATGACCGATGCCTATGATCGGTTTCGGGCCCATCTCGAAGCGAACGAAGTCGATCTGAATGCCACCCAGGCCACCCTGGGGACCTGGCTGAATGTGAACACCAGCTCCGAAGTGCAGTTTTCCCAGCCGGAGGAGAACACCAACGTGCTGGCGAATGCTTTACTGAAGCGAGATTATCGGGAACCGTTCGTGTTGCCGGAGCAGGTGTGAGCACAATTTACATGTAAAAAATATCACCTTGAACGGAGCGTTCCGGGGGAGTTCCTCTGCCGATTGCATCCCTTCGGGGCTTCCGCGATGGGGTTTCACTCCTGGTGGTGCGTAACGCATCCAATTGCTGGCAAGTGCGGAAAGGTGCTCACAAGTGCTGGCACGACCCGGCGATGCGGGACCTGTGTCTCATCTTCGCAGGGAGTCACGTACTCGAATCCGTATATCCACGGGAGAGATCCCTCGGTCCTGGACAGCAGAGGCCTCGGGATGACATGCGGGGTGGATGTCCAGGGGATACCAAACATTCGGAGCACCATATCAATGTCCGGCTCTCGGCTCAAACCAACGCAAGTGTCATCCCGAATCCCCTGTTGTTCAAGGAGGTGAGGATCTCTCACGAAGCTCCTTCGGTGTGATTGCGCCCCTGTGAGCAGTAGCCGAACCATGGAGTTTCTCATGACCTGCTCCTCCCTGTTTCTGCGGATTGGACGTATCGATTTGCCTATCGAGGCAAAAACATGGACTACGACTCAGTCATCGCCTTCGAGGCTGGCGTCGCGGCGCTGAACGTTTACGTCACACGGGATCACACCGAGGATGAGGACAGTGCCCTTGCCCCTCGGCTCAATCGTCTGCTCGCCGGCGTCGTAGTGGCGCAAATGGACGTTGACGGCTGGGGATGGAGACGGCGTTGCCGATGACTGCCTCGATGCCGCCGTGACGGGCCGCCTGGGAGTTGATCTCCAGGGTGGGCGGTTGAAGCCAGCGGTCGCTGTCGTTGTCAAAATAGCCGATCAGTACATGAACTGGCTCCTCGCCGAAGATGCGGACCGGTTCGACGCGCTCACCGGGACCTGTCAGGGGAACCCGGATGCCGATCAGACCCTCGTGCTCGGGGGCGATCCGTTCGAACTTTTCATCGTCATTGGTATAGACTTGGGCGCCTGAGCGGATTAGGTAGGTTTCAGGGTGATCGCTGAGCAGCTCGAAGTCGGCGCGCGGCGGCGTGGACGCGTCCTGATCGAGCACCAGCGTCACCGCTGCCATGCTCCTCTGCCAGGGGCCGCAGGCCACCAGTGCCAGCCAGATGCAGGCGATCGTAAATTTGCATTGAACCGACATGAAGAAGCCTCACTTTCGCTTGGGGTGATCAGGGGTACCGGGTAGGCGGGCAGAACCAGTGGCAAACCCTATCGCACACCGACGCCCGCCTATCTTCTGTATAGTGAGAACTGGCGCCTTCCGGGATTGTTCCTCCCCAGCGGATCTGCAACCTGCGAAACACAGTGATTGAGAGGACGACGCCAAATGCCAGCGAGACCCGAACGAACGGATGGGCGCTACTATCTTTTAGCCTAACCCGAATGGGGCCCTTCTCCGCCACAATCCCCTGCGATCAGAGACGGTTTAAGGCGCTATGAAATATCTTTGTTTGAACCTTGCTCAAGAATGCGGCAGTTCGTTGGGCAGCGCCTGTCCATGATGGATGCCTGCGCCGTATTTTCCGGCCCGCCGGCCGTATAACCTCCTCTGAGGTTCTCCTATATGTTGAGCAGGTAGGATGCCTTGAATACAATCGTCCGGTCGTTAAAGGCGAAGTATCGCGATTCGAACGGATTCGATTCATCTACCCGGCCTTCATTGTACGCCAGATAGAGAAAACTGCCGGGGCGATATTCCCAGCTGATCAGCATACTCAGCAGATATTGATTCGAAAGTCGCCGCGAACCGTAATAGGTATTTCCGAAGATCCCCTGGGTGTGCAGCCGCAGGTAAAAATCTTTGGTAAACATCCAGGTGGTATTGGAGGAGAGTTTCCAGTACCGGCCGTCCTGCGCACCGGTGGGATCGTAGGTATGGGTGTACTCACCCTGCAGGGCTGTCACGATATTGTGCCGGAGACGACTTTCGCCATCCACGCTGAAACTGCGCTGCCGGCCGACGTATTTTTGATCGAAATTGTAGAATGTTCCCCCCTGCAGTCCGAAAACACCAGCGAACCGGGGCCCCAATCGGAGCGGCCGGGTCGCATAGCTCATTTGCCATTGATTACCGGAATAATCTCCAGTCAGTTCGGTGGCGGTCAGTCCGGTGTAGCCGAGGGTCAGTGTCATTTCGTTCAGGAAATTCACCTTCAGGATTTCGTTATGTGTGAGGTTGTCGGTCTCCAGAGTCCCGTCCGCGATAAATTCGAGTCCGGAGGGAGTTACCTGTGCCGTCCCGAACATTTGATCCGGAAGCAGCTCAGGATTCATTTCCCGCCATCGGTCGATATACTGTTGCGTAAACAAATCTACCGTGCGGTTCAGCTCAAGATTGAAGGTGAGTCGCCGGATGTGATATGCATTGATGCGGGGGCTGAACCGGACGAAGCCGCTCCCTTTATTCCATCCCCGGGAGAGTTCTTTTCGGAGATAGCCGATCTGGTTGATTTCGAAGAACGGTTCCACCCGTTCCAACAGCACCTGCCCGCCGAACAGATCCCCGGTGCGGGTGAGTGACAGGGTATACGCCATATTCCGTGAATAGCCCGCTTCCGTCCGGCCGGTGGCCACCTGCAAATCCAGCAGATTGTGGGTGCTCAGTATGAAACTCCCGTCAAGCCCCAATACCCGATTGTAGGTGTGTTCCTGCTCTTTGGTTGCCGCCAGTAGTCCGATACTGCTGGAGCCCATGAGATCTTTTTTGACCCGGAACACCCCGAACCGGGCTTTTTCGAAGGTCGAACCGGCAGTCTGGTTTGCCGAAAATATCGATTCTCCCGTGAGATTGCCCAGCGTCCCGAATTCGAATCCCCGGGCAAATTTCCCGGTCATTTTGACGCCGCCGATGATATCCCCTCTTGCACCGATTCGTCTGCTGTAAAAGAGTTCCATGGGCGTGTTAAAAATGTTGGTGCGCTCGGTGAAAAACGGGCGCAGTTCCGGAAACCGGGTGGGGAACCGGGTCAGATTAATCTGGAAGACATCTGCATCGACCTGGGCAAAATCCGGGTTAATGGTCACGTCTGTTGTGATGTTGGGGATAGGACTGTACCGGAGATCGCCTCCCAGGCTCAGTTCACTGGTCGCAGGTGTATTCACACTTTCGGTGGAGCCGGAGAGCCCGTACGGTCGCAGCTCGAACTGTCTTCCGGTCTTGATGTCCCGGATTCCCAGAATGTGGCCCAGCTGAGACATCCGGGTGGTGTTATCCCATTCCGGGAGGTGCGGTTTCCACTGGCCGCGGGACGCATTCTTGGAAATGGAGCGCATGATATTAAACCCCCAGATCTGCTCGGATTGATTGCGGAATCTGAGGTTGAAAAACGGGATCATGACTTCTGCATACCAGCCCCGATCATCCACCGAGCCCGCCGAAGACCACACCCCGTTCCAGTTGGAATCCCGCTTGACGTCATCATACCGGAGCTCGTCTAACTGCACGCCGGTGGTCGAGACGGTAAATTTATATCCGGTGCGGTGGTCGTGGTACGTATCCAGAAACAGCATGAGGTTGTCCGGACCGGAGGTGCCCCGGGGCGTAATTTGCTGAATGATCTTCTCCGGCTCGCTGTCCCAGCACCAGACGCCGATGTACAGATTTTCGTCATCATACAGGATGGCAAATTCGGTCTTCTCGCTCAAGGGAACCAGCGGATAGGGCTCCTTTTCCAGCAGATTGTCCTCGTGTTCCGCATTGGACCACGCAGATTCCGTCAGTTTCCCATCGATGGTAATCTGTTCCGAAGCCTTCAGCCGGTAAGCCTGGATGGTGTAGTGCTCTTCGGTCGTATCGTTGACAGTGGCGCGGATGGAGTCGAAATAGCTTTCGGAGTAGGCGCTGTAGTCCACTAATCGCTGACCCGGGAGCTTGCCGGAAATCACCAGTGTGAAAAAAGTAGCAATCCAGAGATGGAATATCTGTCGTCTCAAACCGTCCCTCAATATATATCTGTTGATTAACTCATTGCCCATCGCCGCTTCGGACGAAATTCAAACGTACATCTTCCCGGGAAGATAGTCCAGGACTATAACCATGTGCGAATTTCAGAGTGGAGTGTGCACCTCTCCGACGCCGAGGACAATAGTATTCCTCAGCCACATCCTGGCGTTCTCTGACCTCGGCCCGCCTGACGGAAATGTTGTCAGGAAGAATTCACCGGAGCGGCCGGTCCGCCGCGGAAGGAGCACACACCTTAATAGGAAAATGATCATTGTGATATTCTAATATTTCGGAATATATCTGTTTATTTCTTGCTTTCATGGTAAAATACTTCCGGAACCACAGAGAACCAATACAATTTTCCGCTGGATAGAGCATCTTGATTCGAACCGGAGATGCAGAAGGATACAGGGACCGCCGAACGGGATGAATCGCCGGGAAAGTCGGGAGCAGTGGTTCGGACCCTTTGAGATCGCGCTGGGTATAGTATTTGCAATGAAATGAGCTGAAAACTGTCTCGGAACGAATATTTCGAAGAGTCTTCACGTTCTAGGATGATACAGCAATCATAACCAGGCATTGCCCGAATGCACTTATCGGGACTTACCATCTTCGGGGAGGGAAGCTATGGATAAAACGATCAACCGCAGAGATTTCCTTATTAAAACCATCCGGGCCTCGGCCGTTGCCTCGCTGGGAGCATTGAGCCTTGAGGAGCGGGCGCTGCTGGCCAGCAGCAGAGACCCCGGCACGAGCCAGATGCAGCCCTATGTGGAGAACCTGCAGACCGGCAGGATAGGCGAGGAGGAATTCACGCGGTTAATTATCGGAGGGAATCTCATTGCAGGTTTTGCCCACAGCCGCGACCTCATCTATGTCTCTGAATTGTTTAAGCAGTATTTCACCGATGAGAAGATTATCGAAACCTTCCGGATTTCTGAAGAGTCCGGGATCACCACGGCAGTTCTTCGCACAGATGATCACACACTCCGGATACTGGATCGCTACTGGAACCAGCTGGGCGGGGGACTCCAATGGATCGCCCAGACCTATCCCAAGGAAGATGACATCCGCACCAACATCAGTCAGGCCCTTGATAACGGGGCAAAAGCCGCTTTCATCCAGGGGGGCATCGGCGACAAGTGGGTGGCGGAGGGCAAGATCGATTTGATTGGAGAAGTGGTGGAGTTCATTCACAGCAAGGGGGCGCTGGCCGGGGTGGCCGGTCATTCGCTGGATGTCCCGAAAACCATTGAACAAGCCGGGATCGAGGTGGATTTCCACTTTAAAACGCTGAACACTGTGGATTACTGGTCCGCAACACCCCGCGAGACGATGGAATTCATGGAAACCATCCAGAAACCGTGGATCGCCTACAAGGTCCTCGGAGCAGGGACCACTCATCCGAAAGAGGGATTCAAATATGCTTTTGAAGCCGGCGCCGATTTTATCTGTGTGGGCATG
>DATFLS010000554.1:0-3292 GCA_035267465.1 bacterium | reverse complement strand
TTTAATCATTCCATCCGACGTGAGCACCACGTCTCTCCCGTTAATCGAGTATGATCCGGGCTGCAGTCCAGCCAGATGCGTAACGTCCGATGTGAGCAGTATTCCATCGGTGCCTTTGACCTTGTAAAAGGTTTGCACTTCTTCCGGCCGGAGATGGATCCCATCCACAATGATACTTGCCATTAATCGATCTTCGGCAAGTTGAGTCCATAGCGGATTATCATGACGATGAATCATATTGGCACAGCCATTTCCAAGATGAGTGGAAATCGCGGCTCCTGCTTCAACAGCGTCTCGGATTATCTGGGGCGAGGCATTATGGTGGCCGAGAGCGATTACTATCCCGCTACTGCGTGCCACCCTGATAAAATCCAGACTACCAGGTTGTTCCGGCGCCAGAGTCACTTGTGAAATTTTACGGTCTCCGGCCGCATATAATTGTTCGAATTCCTTCCAATCAGGGGCCCGCACCCACTCCCTGGGATGCGCTCCACGATACCCGTCTTCCGGACTGATATATGGCCCCTCCAGGTGAAAACCGGGTATTGATTGCCCAATCTCTGAATCCCTGACGGCTGCTGCCAAAATGGAAAAATTCTCCAGAAGGTTTTCATAGCTGCTGGTTATTAACGTCGGAAAGTATGTGGTAACCCCCACCTTCCAGAGGGCCCTGGTCACTTCTCGCACCTTATCAACTGTCAGACCGGGACCGGTAAAATCAACTCCTAAGTAACCATTTATTTGATTATCAATAAGGCCTGGTGCGATATACTGATCCGAATATGTATCACTTTCCATCCGCCGTTTAGTTGTAATGCGCTTTATCCGGCCATTGGAGATTTCGAGCTCCTTGGGAAGTCCATCATATATGGAATACCCCCTTATAATTGACACATCCTCCTCTTGATAGTTCGATTCTTTCATGCAATCCCTTCCTATCGCTAAATAGTCTCATAAAGCCTTTCACCGGTGCTTCTACGGTTCATATAATGGATACCCTTACCCATCACAGCACTTACAGGTAATATCGTAAATAGTAACAACACGGAATGTCATAAAAAAGAAGCACCCTCTATGGGATGAGTTATGATGGTATTCTCCTCAATGTGTCGGGGTCCATAGTACAGGTTTTGCATAGTTTCAATGATATTCTCAACGTTTTTATTATTCACCAGTACCAGAATACTGCCTCCTAATCCGGCCCCCATAATTTGCGCGCCCTCTGCACCCGCATCCAAAGCAAGATCCACCATGATATCAATTTCAGGAATACTGCAGCCATACCCACCTGGTTCTAACAACAGATCAGATACAGAAGTAGTATTCAATTGCGAATCCCGGTGATTCGAGAACCTGCCACTTACCCGGTCTCCATCATGCGAGACGTTCATCAGGTGACCAAACAACTTGATCCGGGAATTATTAATGATATCTGACAATTTTCTGCTTCGCCGACATTCACAGATGCCATAAGTAATTACTGCCCGAACCGGATACCCATCATCCGGACCCTCATGGGTATCAAATTGTGATTGCAGGAATTCCCGCTGCTCTGGAAATCTCCGGTTGAGCTCGGAGCGACTCACCCTGTCCGGAAGCACCTCCAACAGTGCAGAGATTTGTGATTCGGACAGAGACTCCTCTACATCAGCAAGGAAAAAGCGTTTTCCAGTCCCCTCATCCGATTTCCGGGTACTAGTTACCGACTGGTAGATTTTCAGGTGATTCTGCATCATATATTCCCGGATGAATAATTCTCCTATCTCATAGGTCGCGGTTCGGGCATTGAACTTCCCTCCGGCAGGCCCTGTTTTATCCGCTTCCTGTCCGGAATCAAAAATGAGCAACTGGTATTCTTCAGGAAATGGCAGATAGGAATGGATTTTGAGTGTCGGTAACGTCTTCATGTGGGTGATCATTCCATAACGACCGAACTTGATGGCGGCTTGATCGCCGAACCCACCCCGGGTACCAACATACCATTCCGCAGTTCCACAATAACTTACGAACTGGTCATCACTCAATGTGTTGTTATTCAGTTGGAGGAGGACATCCATGATAGTGACAATAATAGCAGAAGAAGAACTCAAACCCATCCGAGGGGGTAATGAGCTCTCCAGGACACCATCAAATCCTCGCCAGCTTCTTTCCGGGTGTCGGACCTGCAGATACACAACGGGAGCATTCAGTTTCTGCACCCAATCTTGATTGGTTCCGGTTTGAATTCGCTGCTCCGTCTCTCTTTGCGTCCAGGCTAACCACTCATCTACTGAATTTATCATGGAATCAGGCTGAAGGTGAGACATAGTGATCTCACGATTCCCATATTTCTCATCCATATTATAAATACTAATACGATCATCCTGCCTGCTCGAATAACATAACACCACCTCACGATTAAGTGCGATGGGATTTACATATCCACCCCGGTGATCAATATGCATACCCATGGTATTGACTCGTCCTGGCGTACGCATTATACCTACCTTCCGGCTATCCCCATATCTCCCTCGAAATTGCCGGAGAACCTGTAAAAACGTCTGGATTCGATCCCGGAGATAGACCTCATCCCGCCCGTAAATCGCATTCAATCTGGAAACAAGTTTAGAATCCCGATCAGTCAGCAAACGTATCCAGTCTCCCACAGGGAGCTGTCCGAGGTAGTTTTCCATAAAGCCCTATGTAGCCTTACTAATGATCCTTAAGCAACTAATTTAATCTCCGGAGGGTATCTCTTTCTATAACCTTATTTTCCAGCGGTTTATACTTTATCACTTCTTGTGGACCATAAAATCCTTTATTAATCCGACATAATTGATACACTATAGTGTTGGGTGCCAGAAAAACACCCGGATCCGATACTGAATTGCATCCCACCTGGGAATAATCCCCGAGAATAATCCCGATTTTCGGACGACCCGTATCGTAAACTTTACCATTTAATCGAACCAGGATATTCTGTTTGCCGAACACACCTGCATAAATACCCAAGTTGGCAGTGGTTGCCTGATTGCCAAAATGAGTTTTATATCCGCATATACTATCCCCTACATACGAAGGATGCGGAAAATTCGCTCCATCCATCATTACAGCATTCTTAATCTCCCCACGAAAAGTTCCCTGATCACCGGTGATGACGTTTCCCCGGAAATATGCACCGCCTCGGATCTCATTGTGTTTTCCAATTATAGTGGGCCCTTTAATACCCGAACCGGGCTCCACCAATGTCCCTTCACCAATAAAAATATCGCCGCTATCCAGGAATATATTTGCTCCGATGACAGAAGCCCCC
>DATFLS010000553.1:0-4051 GCA_035267465.1 bacterium | reverse complement strand
CTGCGCCTACTGGAAGGAGGCGACCACCCTCAGGAAGCCCAGGCGGCCAAACTGGATCTGATCTGTCAGAAACTGGAGCTGGAACCGGGTATGTCGGTGCTGGACCTGGGCTGCGGCTACGGATCCTTTGCCCGCTATGCCGCTGAGAACTATGGAGCAGAAGTGACCGGGGTGACTGTTTCGCAGCAGCAGGTGGACTGGTTCCGGGAGCACCGGGATCCCTCGCTTCCGGTGGAAGTGAAATTACAGGATTATCGCGAAGTGGAGGGGACTTACGATCGGGTGCTGTCCATCGGATTCTTTGAACATGTTGGGTATAAAAATTATCGCACCTACATGCAGACCGTGGATCGCTGTCTGGCGGATGACGGCATTTCCATTATCCACACCATCGGAAGCAACGTAAGCACGTCCACCGCCAATCCCTGGACCGAGAAATATATATTCCCGAACGGGATGCTCCCGTCGGTTGCCCAGATCGGTAAAGCCATGGAAGGGACTTTCGTCATGGAGGATTGGCATAACATCGGTCCGGATTATGATAAGACCCTGCTGGCCTGGTACCAGAGCTTCGAAGGTGCCTGGCTGACACTCAAGGAAACTTACTCCGAGCGGTTTTACCGGATGTGGCGCTACTATCTGCTGAGCAGTGCGGGCGGGTTCCGATCCCGGCAGACCCAGCTCTGGCAGGTTGTACTGACGAAACCAGGACGAGAGCAGCCCATCTGTCGGTAAGGCATCACAGCTTTCGGCTGAGACGGAGCTGGATGGTTTTTCACTCACTCCACACCGGCGATCTCACCCGGAATCCCTGTATCCGACTTCCTTTTGAATTTCATGATTCAGGTGCTATCAATATATTAATGGAAGCAGAAAAAGCGAGGAATTTGAATTTTAAGTGGATAAAGGAGCTGGAATGAGTGTCATTAAAATCATGCCCTGTCTGGATATGAAAGATGGTCGGGTGGTGAAAGGCGTGCATTTCGTGGATTTGAAGGATGCGGGCGATCCCATTGAGAACGCGGAATTTTATCAACAGGAAGGGGCTGATGAACTGGCTATGCTGGATATCGCAGCCACTCCTGAGAACCGAAAAACCCGGCTGGAATGGGTGAGAAATGTTTCTTCGGTGATTGATATTCCGCTGACCGTAGGTGGAGGAATATCCGGCATTCAGGATATTGAGATGGTGCTGGAAGCAGGCGCCGATAAAATTTCCATGAACAGTGCGGCGGTGAGAGACCCGGAGCTGGTGCAGAAAGCAGCACAACAGTTCGGCTCCGAGAAAATAACGATTGCCATTGACGGCAGAAGAAATGATGATTTGCCCTCCGGATTCGAGGTGGTCATCAGCGGCGGAACCACACCGGTGGGCCTGGATGCCGTCAACTGGGCGAAAGAGTGTGCAGAACTCGGAGCCGGCGTGTTGCTGCCCACCAGCATGGATGCGGATGGCACCAAAGATGGCTACGACCTGGAGTTTACCAGCGCTATCTCCGATGCTGTGAGCCTGCCCGTGATTGCCTCGGGCGGAGCCGGCGAACTGGAGCATTTCTATGAGGCTGCTGCAGAGGGGGGTGCGCAAATCCTGCTGGCTGCTTCTGTATTCCACTACCGGACCATCAGTATCCGGGAAGTAAAAGAGTATTTGAAGGCCAGGGGTTTCCAGGTCCGATAATCGGGGGAGTGTCGATGCAGCTGGAATTCATTTTTTTAGTCGTAGGAGTGGTAGTGAGCATCGGACTTTGGTATGCTTACTCCCGGTATCGAAAGACCCGGCGAGATGCCCCCGGAACCCTTTTCCTGTATCCCATCGGTAAAGTGATTAAGGAAGGAACACGAACATTTATCGAACTCAGGGAAGAGTATGAGCCCGGCCTCCGGGGTCTGGAGAACTATACCCATATCACAGTAATATACTGGTTTGATCAACATGACCTATCAGAGAAGCGATCGGTACTCACAGTCCATCCGATGGGGGATCCGGAGAACCCGAAACGGGGCGTCTTCGCTACCCATGCACCGATGCGGCCCAATCTCATTGCCGTCAGCCAGTGCCGGATCCTTTCTGTGGAGAAAAATGTCATTGAAATCGATAGTATTGATGCACTGCCCGATTCGCCTGTGCTGGATATCAAGAACGCAAAAATTGATTCGCCCGGGTAGTTCTTCACTCCGATGAACGGGGCATTCACACCAATCCATATAGAAGAGACCAGGTCATCAAGTTTTAATTGCTTTCCGGGATGGATGTGTGCAATTTAAAATTATAAGCAGCTCATAGTGTACTAAATTATTCTGTTCTGGTACCGCCTTTCTTTGCAAAGACTGGTATGGTTGGGATGACTTATTAATTCAATAAAGACAGGCAGGAGGGAGTGATATGTCAGGACTAAGGAAGTTGGATCGCCGGGAGTTTCTGGGAGTGATGTCTTCAGCCGCCGCTGCAGCATTTATCCCGCGGCATCTCATGGGAGGTTCACAATTTGTTCCTCCCAGCGATAAAATCACCATCGGCTTTATCGGCACCGGAACCCAGGGGATCCGGCAGCTCATGCAAGCCCTGCCGCATCCGGAAATTCATATCGCCGCCGTGTGCGATGTGAACAAAGACAGCACCGATTATCTGGAATGGTATCAGGATGAATTGCGCGGCAAAATTCGTCAATTTCTGGACGAGCCGAGCTGGGGAGAAGGAGTGCAAGGCTGCCGGGCGGGCCGGGACGTGGGAAAGGAGATCGTGGAAACGTATTACGCAAAGAACGCTCCTTCCGGAACCTACACCGGGACTCCCGCCTATCGGGACTTTCGCGATCTGCTGGCAGAAGAGACCGACCTGGACGCGATATACATCATGACTCCGGAGCACCTGCACGCTACCATTGCCATCGCCGGGATGAAAGCGGGGAAGCATGTCATCACCCATAAGCCACTGGCGAACGTGTTGTATGAGGCGCGGCTGGCAAAAGAAGTAGCGGAGGAGACCAAGGTGGCCACCCATATGTTCTGCTCGGCAGACAGCGAAACCACGCCGTTATTAACCGAATGGCTCCAAGACGGCGCCATTGGTCCGGTGCGCGAGGTGCACAACTGGTCGACCCGGCCGTTCTGGCCCCAGGGAATGGCGGACTATCCCGGGGAAACCATGCCGGTTCCTGAGGGTTTTGACTGGGATCTGTGGCTGGGACCGGTGCCGCATCGGCCCTATCATCCTTCCTATACCCACGGTGTATTCCGCGGCTGGTACGACTTCGGAACCGGAGCGCTGGGCGACATGGGGAATTACAGCTTTTACCAGATTTTCAAGATGCTCGGATTGACTGCCCCGGTGAGTGCGGAAGCCAGCTGCAGCCAGACCTGGACCATTGATCCCGGGTACTGGATCAGGCAGGAGAACAATGTCTCTTATCCGGAAGTGTCGAACGTGCATTTTGAATTCCAGGCCCGGGAAGGCATGCCGCCGGTCAGCCTGCACTGGTATGATGGCAATATGAAACCGCCCACACCGGAAGAACTGAAAATAGACAAACGGGATATGCCGGATGAAGGCATGTTACTGGTGGGCGATAACGGAAAAATCCTGGCCGGATTCAACGGCGGCAGTCCCCGGATCCTCCCGGAGGAGAAGATGCGCGCCTATCAGCTGCCCCCGGAGACCCTGCCCCGGCCCATCGACGAATTCGACCAGTGGATCCGGGCCTGCAAGGGCGGGGAACCTTCCGACGCCCGGTTCGAAGTGGTGAACGCCATCAGTGAAACTATCTGTCTGGGCACCATTGCCCAGCGAACGGGCAAGCGCTTGGAGTGGGACTCCGGAAATATGACCATTACTAATGTGCCGGAAGCAAATCAGCATCTCCGCAGGAAATATCGGACGGGATGGGAGTTATAGAGTTGCCGATGCCTGCCGTCCGTGGTTACCTCCGGCGATCGCCGGCGGCAGCGTCCTTCGGTGATTTTTACAGAGTGGCACACCTTTCTTCTCGCCTGATCCCTGTTGAAGAGCCTTTTATGATCCCCAGAATTAAAATTTGTTGTATACGGAACATCC
>DATFLS010000552.1:0-3994 GCA_035267465.1 bacterium | reverse complement strand
GAGGGGATCCAGTGTCCTCTCTCCTGGCTAGTGACAAGAGGAAAATCGCAAACGGTAAATCGGACTATTGATTGAGTATCCGCAATACAGTTCTTTTCCCGACAAAAAACAGAAGCTTCTGAAAAAACCATCGAGCGGGAGCGGGAAATGACGAATTTTGCAAAACCGGCGAAATCCGAAACAAGAATCTGATTATAAAATGCTGTCTGAGGTGCAAAATCAATTCGTTACGTTCACGCAGTTGCTTTTGTAACTCTTCACGCACTTTGCGCTGCTGTGCGAGTGCGGCTGCTTGGTAATGTAACTGCTTGTCACTGGATAGTGCCATAAGAATCCTCCAGGTATCCCGAATCCGGGATGGTTGTGGCTCCATGGTGGAGCCGGTTTTCACTCAGTGAAGGGAGAGCACATAAGAGGAAATGCGAGAGAATGTTTTGAGTATTGTTTTGAGTACTTTCTTACAACCCTTTAACCATAGTACCTACAGAGCAAAGAGCGGGAACGTGTGGGAATCGAACCCACCATCCCGATCTGACGACCGGGACCATCGGTTTTGAAGACCGTGGGCGCCACCAGGCTACCAGCCGCTCCCGTGCAGGAGAACAATTTAGACATTATCCGGACTCTGAACAAGGGAAACACACAGTGTAATATGGATGGTGCACGGCGCGGGGAGAGAGAACTTACTCGTCACCGCCGGTTTCGAGGATGAAGTAGGGCAGGGCCAGCTTCTGCTTGATCTCGTTTCCGACCCGCTCGGCCTCCTCCCGGGTGTCGTACTGGCCGATCCAGACCAGGTACAGCTCCACGTTGTTGCGCTTGCGCTTCCGGATCTGTACGGGATAGTCGTGCTCTTCGAAGACCTCCTTGCCGGATTCGGCGTTCTCAAGGGATGAGAAGGCACCGACCTGAACAGCATAACCTGTGCTTTCCTGCTCCTCCCGGCTGGTGTCTGTCTCACCTTCGGCCTCGTCGGGATCGTAATAGGGATTCTCCCGGGTGAGGTCGACCGGTTCCGGGGGTGCGGATGTTTCAGGGACCGGACTCTGTTCCGGGCTGGACTGGACGCCATCCAGCTGGAAGGAGAAGTCGATGTCGGGATACTGCCGCTGCAGGACCCGCGCCCAGGTGCGGCTGGAATCCATTTTCCCGGCGGCCGCCATGCTGCGGATCAGCAGGTTGGACGCACGTTCAATATGGGGCGACCGGGGATAATGTACGGGGATCTGCCGGAGGTACCGCTCGGCGGAGATATATAATCCTCTGGTATACAGATATTCCCCCACCTTCAGAATGGCATCGTCCTTGTATTGATTGTACCGGGACTTGTCGGCGATCTCCCTGAAAATCCGGTAGGCTTCCTCGCCATCAGTTGTCAGCACGCCCTGGAGATACTGCACACCCGGATCATCGGAATAATCTCTCAACAACCGGGGCAAATCGGCCCGGGCGCGATCGTACTGTCCCTGCTCGATTTCATTCAAATACTGGTCCACGGACTGGCTGGACACTTCAGCGGGGCAGAACATTACGAGAAGACCAATGAACAATACGGAGAGTGAGGATTTCATCATGGTCCATGCCCGGGGCATTTTATTGCATACTTTCATTTATAATTATTCATTACGAACCGCAAAACATGCTGTATACATATTCGGTACGAATATATCAGGCAACTGCTAATCAGGACTACATTTGTGCAAATTCCCGGAACTATCTATCCATCATAAGTCAGAGAGTTGTTTCATTTGGTCCGCCTGCTGCCGGGAGACTTCTTTCAGCATGGCGTTCAGCTGCTTTTCCACTTTGTCGTTCTGATGTTCTTTATTGTAATTCTTTGCCAGCAGAATGTGCGCTCGCAGGGAGCGGGGTTCTTTTTCAAGCGCCTCTTCCAGAGATTGGATGGCCGCCTTGACCTCGCCTTTGCGCTCATAGAAGCTGGCCAGTCCGGCGGCGGCTTCAATACTGTCCGGATGTTTTTTCAACAGGGAGTTATAATACTGCTCGATCTCGTGAAAGTCTCCCAGGGTAAAGAGGCGTTGTTCGATTTTATCGGTCACCAGATGGAGAAATTCCGGACATCGCTCCCCGAATTGTTTCCAGTAATCCACCGCTTCATCGATGCGATCTTCGTTGTCGTAGGATTCGGCCAGATAGTAGAGGGCCGCACAGCACCGGGGATCCAGTTTGAGGGCCTTCCGGTATTGCACCCGGGCTTCTTTGCCGTCCCCTTTGTTCTCTAACTTCCGGCCTTCCTGCACCTTATACCGGGCAAGGGCTCTGGCATCATCCTCGCCGGTCGATTTCTGTACAGATTGCAGAATCTCTGCGGCATCATCCCACTGCTCCAATGCCCGGAAAATATCCAGCTTTGCCCGGAGCGCCTTCACATTTTTTCGATCGATCTCCAGCATTTTGTCAGCGGTGTGCAGGGCTTTGTCATACTGGCCCAATGCCTTGTAATCCTCCACCAGACTGTGATAGATATCCAATCGCTGGGCCGGATACAAATTCCGCCGGACTGTCAGCGATTGATGCACCTTCAGGGCCTGCTTATACTGGCCTTTTTCCCGGAAAATATCTCCCAGTTTGAGGTAGGCATCCACATAGCCGGTATCCTCCTTGACGACCGATTTCAGTTTCTCCGCCGCCTCATCGAAATTCCCTTCCAGCATCAGGCGTAATCCCTCTCCATAGAGCGAATCGGTGGTGCGCGTGGTCCGGGAGGGTTTGACTATGAAATACAATACCAGCGATAAAAGTCCGACGGCTGCCAGTATGATGATCAAGTATATGGTGTCCATGTCACCTCAGGTGAAATATAGGATGAGTACGATTATTCGACCGGTTCCCCGTGGAGCTCCTCTTCCTCACCGGATGCCTTCTCGGGCAGTTGTTCCAGTTCTTCCTCGATGGAGACGTTCCGCAGGTCGTTCAGTTCCTGCCGCAGTCTCCGGTTGTCGCGCTCATATCGCCGGGAGTCTGATTTTGCCTGAACCACCTGCATGACCGGCAAGAGAAACCCCAGGAGAATGCCTACCAGGAACGAGGCCAGAATTATGTGAACGATATTCACATCATAGAGGGTGAGGGTGAACAGCTGCAGTTCCTGCACTGTCTGATCCACATTCAGTGCCAGAAACCACAACAGCACGCCCATCACGACAATCGAAATAAAAATTTTCACTAATCCCATAGCTTCTCCAATTCGCGACTAATGTATGTGCTCTCCGAACAGCGTAACACCTTGTGCATCCTTGATTTGCAGCGGCACTACATCCCGGGGCATTTCGCCGTTTTTATCGAAGACCACCACCCGGTTATCATCGGTCCGGCCCATCCACTGCTGATCGGACTTCTTGCTGTTTTTCTCCACCAGCACCTCCCGGGTGGATCCGATGAGCGCCCGGTTTTTCTCCAGGGTAAGCTGGTTCTGGAGGTCAATGACTTGCTGCAGCCGATCGGATTTCACTTCCTCGGGCACCGTGTCTTCAAACTCGACGGCTTTGGTATACGGCCGGGCCGAATACTTGAACATGAAGGCATTATCGAACCGCACCTGTTTCATTAAGGACAGGGTTTCCCGGAACTGGGCATCCGTTTCTCCGGGAAAGCCGACGATTATATCGGTGGTGATTCCGCAATCCGGCATATATTGATAAATGGTCTCCACCAGCCGGAGGTATCCTTCCCTGGTATAGGTTCGGTTCATGCGCTCCAGGACCTCTGTGGAACCGGCCTGCACCGGCAGATGGATATGATTGCAGATTTTGGGAGTGTCCCGCATCACTGTCAGGAGTTCCTCATCCACATCCTGCGGATGAGGCGACGTATACCGGATACGCCGCACCCCCTCGACTTGTGCGACTTCCTCCAGCAGCTGCGGAAACCGGTGCTCTTCATAGTGGTAAGAATTCACGTTCTGTCCCAACAGGGTGATTTCCACGAAGCCCTGATCCACCACCCGTTTCACTTCTTCGATAATACTTCCCAC
>DATFLS010000551.1:0-6870 GCA_035267465.1 bacterium | reverse complement strand
CCACCAGAGCAGGTCAGAGCAGTTCGGGTGAACCTGCTGCGGATGCATCGACTCTGCGAGCGAATACGGAAGATCAAATAGGTACCGGAAGTGTGGCCATCACCCGAGATATTCAGCAACTAAAACAGAAACGGATATCGTACCGGACTCTGCTGCGTGAAATTCAGGAGGAGTTGTCCCATTAAGCCTGTATGGTTGGCGGGGCTTCTTCTTGCCTCCTGGATGCCGGGCGTTCTCACAGAACTGGGAGCCTGGGAGGGGCAGCTTCAGGTGACCCCCTATTACGACTCGAATGCAGGTGAGACGATCCAATCGCCTGTCGGAACGCCGGGAATCAGAGTACGCACCAGTGCCGGGAATTCATATAGATGGGGCCCTCTGCGCCTGAACGGTTCGCTGTTTCTCCAGGGATTCGGAAACATCCGTGCGGAAGAGGAGTCCAAACTGATCCTTCTGCCGGAACTGCATATCACCTATCAATTACTTCCCGGGGTATCCCTGCTGGGATCTCTCTCCCACTTCCGGAAATCCCATTATGGCAGCAACAAGAGTTACCGGTGGTCGGAATATACGGCGGCGATTCAACATCCCTTCAATCCACAGTTCACCGGCTGGCTGGAGTTCATCTCCAGGGGGACCACTACCCAATTCCGGACTAAGTACCACTACCTTGCCTCCGAACTGCAGGCGGGCTGCCGGTATGCTTTTCACCGGCAATTATCTCTGAACGGCAGCCTGTCGCTGCTCCGTATCGAACATAAAGATTACCGGGCCTGGGATTTGACCGATCAAGGCCAGTTAATACGGCTTAGCGATCATCAAAAGGACATCGGTGCCGCCTGCAACCTGCACCTTCAATACAGAGATCAAGTGATCGCCGGTCTCCACTCGGGCGTGGAGTCGATGCAGTCCAACAGCGTTATCGGAAGTTACACCCAATTTTTACTGCGGGGATATCTCACAGGGCATATCGGGAGAAGCACGTTTTATCACGTGGTGCTGCAAGTGACACAGAAGAACTATCGATATCCCCAGTATCAGGTAGCCCGCTGGTACCTGGATCCGGAAAGTTCGGTGCAGAACCGGGCGCATTTTCGTCTGGAACGCCTCTCCGGAGCCCACCTCCGGTGGCATCTCCAGGTGAGCTCACTCCAGAACGAATCAATCCTGCTGAATCGATACTACGATAAAGTGCTTATTGAGGTGGGGGGCACCTATGACTGGTGAAGTCCCGTGAAGCACCTTCAGATTTTTGAAGGTTCTTTCAGCTTTCTGAATGTTATGTCACTGGTTGGTATATAACGAATAAATAAAGTCCAGAGAGCCAGGACCGTCACTGTAAAGAGTGAATCTATTTTGTATTGTTCCTGCTGATAGTTAAAATTCACAGGTTTTTATTTCGTCCCCTACATCTGATGTTGAGGAAACAGCCATGAGCGGGATTGGAATGACGAAATGCTTCTCTGCTATGTGAAGACTGTTGTGGTCGCATCATTCCGCTGATTTTTTCTTCGTCGCTCGGGCAGAAAAAAGTGGCATAACATTTGTTTTATCGTATAGAGAGTGAATGTGAACCATGAATAAAGTAAATCTACTTTCGTGCATTGTGATTATGGGTGTTTGGTCTGTTGCATTTCCCATGAACAGAAAGGATACCGACTGTCTGAACGAGCCCGGATTCCATGTAAACGATATCGAATTGCCAATCCTTTTCCCGGAGACATCCGGTGTATTCCTGCCGGACAGGATTATTATCAATCAACACACCGGACAGATTATTGCCGGATCCGCAGTGCCCATTCGGGAGCTGGAAATTAATTATCGGGAAATACAGATATGGATTCGTGCGAAGCCAAGCGGTGATGGTGCTGGCCACGGAAGCCAATTCCACCGGTCGGATATGATCACAGTGGGACAGATCGTATCAACATTGCTCGATCTCGCCGTGCACCCGGCAGAGATTATTGACATCCTGCGATTATTCAAGCAGGAGGGGGCACTGCGGGCGGAACTGGAGATCTGGTAGTTGCCGCTCTCAGTGCTTCCCTGAAAATTCGGGAAAGTAAGAACGCGAGATTTCAGAACCCCAAAACTCAGACCGTTAAAAAAATGACAAACAGGTAACCCCGGATTGGAATAGAGGACCGCAAATAAAGAAGGCAGAAGACAAGACTGCAAGAATACAAGAAAATTAGACTTCAGGGTTATCTCAAAGTTAACAAAAATGGAGCTTCCCGATGAATTTTCGAAAACCCATCCCGGTAATTTTTTCACTGCTTCTTCTTCCCTCGATCTGTCTCTGGTCCGCAGAATCGTCCACAAAGCAATCGAAACAAGAAGACAGGGATTTCTTTCAGCAGAAGATACTGAATCATTTAAACAGAGCCTCCCATCCCTCCAAGTTTTTCGTGATTCCCACGGGCAAGGTACTGCGGACCATGGAAGTGTATGCCTCCGGGGGCAGTTTCTATGGTGAGAAAGAAAGTGGAGGTGTTGAAGGGAGAATTGGTCTGGGTCTTGGAAACGTGGCCGAAATCGAACTGAGTTCCACCCGGGTGGAAAACCAGCTGACCGGCCGGGAATCGCGGTTCCCCTCCCGCACATTTAAAGTACATCTGGTACCCGAGGCCATGCGATATCACTGGTATATCCCGCAGATGGCGCTGCAGCTGCGGTCCGCCGCCTGGAGTGAAGCTATTGAGCAGGGAGATCCGGTCTGGGAATCTCTGCGATCCAGTTTCGCGTATTACAATGATGGCTTGCGGCTGGAATCACTGGCCTTGCAGACGAGGTTTACCACCCTCTACGCTATCGTCGGATTCGAGGGAGAGTTGGGCGGCCTGTATGGCGGCATGAGTCTTACGGACGTCCGGACCAGAGGCGGAAGGCAGTGGATTTACGCTGAGGAAGAAGGGACGATGGAATTTGCAGAGTTCTCGGCCAGGCAGAAGAATATCCTCCAGCCGTTCGGCGGGTTCATCATGAATGCCAACCAATCGACTCAGATCCTGGCAGAGGTTTCTACCATTCCGAACCTGGATTACGATGTCAGGAAAAAGGAGCCCCTCATCGACTACACCTGGGTCGGTGTCGCCGGGATTCGCTTCTATATGCTGCCCTGGCTGTCGCTGGATACCGGAGTGCGATACCTGAGCACGTTCGAAGGCATTGCGGATGCGGATATTAACCTGGCGGTGAATGCCGTGCTGCCGCTGAAAAAGACCTGGTAATGACACGTGGTTCGAAGTTGATTAACACACAGATGACCCCACTATTGAAACCATGAATTCACACAAATTATCACGAATTAACTGAACATAGTGAAAATATAATAAACAATACTTTTAAATATTCAGATATTAGGGAAAATTAGTGTAAAAAGTAAATATAAGAATCTTGTCTCGTACTTGGTAGATCAGAATCACAAAAGGTGTTCAGATTGAGCAAATTAAAATTTAACGATTGGTAACTATGGACCCCCCACAGAAATCAAGAAGATTAATCTATGTACTGCTTCTGTGCTTTGTCCTGCTAATCCTGACCGGCTTGCCGGAGTTCGGGATCCTGCTGACAGTTCTCCGGTTGCTCGTTTTTCTGCTGGTACTTGCGCTGCTCATCGGGTTAGTGCAGATTGTCAAACTGTTGAACCGAAATTAACTTGAGAGCTATACATATCAAGTGCATAGATAAAAAAAATGAACAGCTACACACTGAGATGCATCTGGCTTTTTGGGCTGGTGATGGTTCTTCTGAACTGCCGGGAGAATCCTCTCGCCACTGACGAGAGGAGAGAATATATCGCTTCGGAGCCGATTGAATCTCCGGAACCAGTGGCCTCGGTCTCTGCTGTCGAATTCACTCCGGCGCATCTCAGCGATGAGGTCACTCTCCTCAATTTGGGCGGGGGATCCGTCGATTGGACAATCATCCAACACCCTCCCTGGATTGCTATCTCAGAAGCACAAGGGCGATTTATAGAACGGTCGCAAACACTCCGGCTGGATATTCGTGACAACAGGGTGCGCTCAGATACCATAGGAACAATTACCATTGAAACGAACGTTGATACCATCGAGATCTGGGTTGGCTATTTCGAATCCAGGGAGGTGACCGAATCAATCATTGAGCGGGCTAACCAAATAATTATTGACAGGGTTGGCCGGGATTTTTTCTATACGTATATCTCGTTGAACCACCAGAAGACTCACTACCGTCCACCGACGCTCTTTTGTATCAAAGATCCGGGGGATTGCTCGCAGTTTTTGCGATACCCGCATTTTCTCATGGTCTATGATTTCGTCATGCCCGACAAATCCTTTGTTGAGGAATTTATCGAATTCGTAGTGGATACATCCGGAGCTTACATCGAAGAAGGAAAATTATACGGGGTTCCAAACTGCAGGGATACAACGTCGGAATGTGCATTTCCCATTGACGAAAAACAGGCCAAACAGATTGCCTGCAACGCTGGATTGGAACGAGGCATTGAGGCGTGGAGAACCAGTTTCCACTGGTATGGAGGCGCATGGCAAACCTATGTCTGGTCGGTATCAAATACGCTTGGAATTTCAAATCTCGGTACCATGCAGTTTACATCCCATGGGAAGACAGTTATCATCGATGCCAACTCCGGGGTGGTGCTTGAGATGTTGAGCTGGGTGAAGATGGTATAAATTCGAACATCCGGAATGGAAAGCAGTGTAAATAAAGTGAGTAAATTGGCAGGACCATGGAAAGTAAAAATTATCATAAACAGAAACCGGGGACCAGGCAATGAATTATCGTGTTTTCATCATATTCTGTATAGTTTTGTCCAGTTTCACCAGATGTGAAGGGCTCATCACAGGAACAGCACCGGAGAAAACCTTGCAGCTCACAAAGACCCAAGTCCGACTGGTGGAAGCCGACAACCATTTCGGCTTCGATTTGTTCAAGGAAGTTACCGCCCGTGGTGGCGAGGAAAATATGTTCATTTCTCCGCTGAGCGTTTCCATGGCACTGGGTATGACCATGAACGGAGCGGAGAACGCCACATACGATTCCCTGGGAAACGCCCTGGGCTATGCCGACCTCTCCCGCCAGGAAATCAATGAATCCTACCAGGATCTCATGGAGCAACTCACAGACCTGGATGCCAAAGTTGCCATGGAAATTGCCAATGCAATCTGGGTACGACAGGGATTGCCGGTGGAGCAAGAATTTATTGACGTGAACACGCAATATTTTGATGCAGAGGTGACCAACCTGAACTTTGGCGATCCCGGGAGTGTGGACATCATTAACAATTGGGTGGCTTCCAGCACACACGACAAAATCACCAGAATCCTGGACAAGATCCCGCCGGAGATGGTGATGTACCTGATGAACGCGCTGTATTTCAAGGGAGACTGGACTTATCAGTTCGATCCCGAACACACCGGGCAGGCTTCGTTCTATCCGGCGCAAAACACAGACATTCAATGTGAGATGATGTCCATTGAACAGGAGTTTCCCTACTTCGAGACCGACCAATTCCAGGCCATCGATTTACCTTACGGCGCCGGAGATTTCAGTATGGTCATTCTGCTCCCCAGGCAGGAGTACACCCGGTCCCGACTCATTGAGGACCTTGATCTGGATCAATGGTTATCCTGGATGAACCAATTTCAGAAGCGCGAAGGGACCCTGAGACTTCCCAAGTTCACCCTCGAATACAAAATGCTGCTGAACGATATGCTCAAAGCCCTGGGTATGGGGATTGCCTTCGATCCCGGCCGGGCTGATTTTTCGGGCATCAGCCAGGAGGTGTACGATCAAGGCGACCGGTTATATATCAGCGAAGTGTTGCATAAAACGTTCGTCCGGGTGGATGAACAAGGTACTGAAGCGGCAGCGGTTACGTCTGTCGGGGTCGGGGTCACTTCGGTTCAACCCGACCGCTTCACAATGGTAGTCAACCGGCCGTTTATCTTTGCCATCCGGGAACGCGCCACCAATACGATTCTGTTTCTGGGGTCCGTTGTTCGTCCGGAGTGGGAGTAGTTATGAGAGTCAGCGCACGAGTCATATTACTCGTGGTGGCGACATGTGTTTTCCTTGTCGGATGTGACCTAACCGAGCCCACGGACGAAACCAATCCGGAATGCGGCGCCGATCTGGAGAAGGGATCCTTTGAAGCAGAAATCACCGGGTATGTAGATAAATCATTTGAGGGAGCAGCGGTTTTTGAAACTGTGCAGGCCACAACCGGCGAACCGATCTTTTTTCTGAGACTCAGTGATGCCAACAATTCCGGGGAGATCTATCGCAATATTCTGTTCGAACGATTCAGGCACAATACTCCGGATATCGGAATATATGACCTGGCCAACCTGGCAAAATCCGATAATCAGGATATGGACCGATTTGCCGGAACCTACAACGACACGGACATCTCAGGAGAGTTTAAAACCGCCGGCGGGACCCTGCAAATTTGCTCTGCTAACACCGAAACGCTGACCGGAGGATTTGATTTCCACGCATATGAGTTGGTGCAGGGGAACGATGGAGAACAGGACACCGTCCAGGTGAGAATTACCGGGAAGTTCCGCGCAGAGCAGGGAGATACCGGAATAATCATATATTAGGATCACACACGAGTTTACTCTTGTTATGATACCGAAAACGTTGCAGGTATTTTAATCATCTATCGGATCTGTTTCCCAACAAACAATAAACTCCATTCGGGGCCATAACAGCACTGCTGTATTTTTCCACATTCAACAGAATAGTATATCCTCGATTCGCTCTCAGAAGACCATGGTGAATCTCTGGCATTTCATTCAATCATCCCTTTTTTGCCTGAGCCTTCACTAATTATTTTTTATTGGTAGAAGCCTCGTTTGCATATTA
>DATFLS010000550.1:0-2020 GCA_035267465.1 bacterium | reverse complement strand
GTATATCGACCGTCCGGACGGGGGCATCGATGGGCCGGTTGATTAATCCGTTCAGTTTATGCGCCATGGTCTGCCGCATTTTCCGGAAGTTGATGCGCTTCTCCTCCAGGGTGGATATTTCCAGCTGAGATTTGAGAACTGAGGTCTGCATACCCTTACCGGTACTATAGCGCACTTCGGCAATGTCCTGAAACGTCCGGACGACATCCTGATATTGCTCCAGAATCTGTAGCGATGTATCGAGCCAGTATAAATCAGCCCACACCGACTTCACCTGGGACACAACCTGTATCCTAGCCCCTTCATAATCCTGTTTGGCTTTCTGGGCCTTTTGATAACTGATGGACCGCTTCAATCCAATCGTCCCCCAGATGGGCAGCATCTGATTCACCCCGATTTGCTGGCGTTGGGGTCCGTTTCTGGTTTCCACCGGTTCGATAAATTGCACCAGAGAAAGGGAGGGCTCCGGCCAGGCGGCTGCGACCGGAATCTCCTGTAAGGCCGCCTGCCAGGCGGATTCAGCGGCCCGAACGGCCGGATTCTGATCCAGGGCCAGCTGAATGACCTGCTCTATCTGAGTGATTTCTGACTGCTCTCCCCCCGCCTGCCGGACCGAACCCTTCATGGTGTCCGGCAAGGCCAGGTGCTCGAGTAGCACCATAACCAATACTAGTAGCGCTTGCTTTTTCACGATAATCCTCTCTCATCAAATGTCACGTGGCAGAATGGGCGATCCGCGTTGCAACACGGATCTTTCCACCGTCAATGCATACGAAAACGGGTGATGAGAAGGATCAAATAAGTAAAACGGAATGGGTGGTCAGGATATCCCGTGCGGGATGCACGAGAAAAAATGACCGGGGGACATGTCCTGATAACTGCGATGTCGCTTCATTCGAAAGTACAAACTGAAACGTAAGACAGCTGGGGTTGTGCTTTAACTTTGACTTGAAGGCCGGTGCTTCGGATTGAATTTCGAAACCGCTCGGGATATTCTCCGGCAGGCAGGAAGCCAGCATCGGGCAATCAGGATGCATGGTATCTTTGGACAGCTGGTTCTGCGCCGTTTCCGGATGTACCATATCCGTGGAACAGGTTTGTTGTTTATGGTGCTGTTGCTCTTCCGCACAGCAGACCATACAACAGTCATGGGATCGGGGAATCAACGTTGCCAGCACCGGCGTGGAAATGCCAAATAGTACGATTCCCAATAACCCGAATATGGTGACCTTCTTTATCATGGATGCAAAGATATTTCCGTCTTTCAGTCCAGTCAAGTCTATTTTTCTGAATATTTCTCATTCATATATGACGGTTAGATCACTCGCCGGGCAAAAAGTTTCAAAGTTTTTACAGGATTTTCTGTTTTCTTTATTCCGGCTCTATTTCAGTGTTTGTGACTCCCACACCATTGAAAAAAACCGGGGGTAAGCCATATTCCGGTCAGGCCCGAATCCACCGGACGATTTCCGACAAACTGGGCCGTTTCCCATACATCAGGATCACGGTGTTGAACAGCTTCCCGGCTATCCGCATGGTCAGGTAGGTAAACCCGACCAGCAGGGCGAAGGAAAGCCCGTATTCCCAGAGGGGAACGGATCCCAAATGCATGCGCAGGATCATAAAAAAGGGCGTGATGGGTGGGATATATGAGAGCACCTGCACCAGCACAGATCCCGGATTGGTCATGGCAAACGGGATAAAGATGATGGGGAAGACTCCCACCAGGCTGATGACGCCGATAGCCTGCTGGGCTTCCTGTTCCGAGGTAAACAAACTCCCCACCGCAGCATAGAAACTGCCATAGAGCAGGTAGCCCGGGATGAAATAGATCAGGAATCCGAGGATACCCCCGAGGGTGATCAACTCGACGCTAAAATACGTGGCGGCTGCCTGGGCAAGGGCCAGATAGATAATCACTTGGAGCAGTCCCATGGCTCCGATGCCCAGGATTTTACCACTCATTAAATTATTCGTGCCGGCGGATGAGACCAACAGCTCCACCAACCGGTTTTGCCGC
>DATFLS010000549.1:0-3567 GCA_035267465.1 bacterium | reverse complement strand
GAAAATACGCATTCCCAGCGATTGATTTGGTCAAAGGATCGATTCGTTCCGGAGGATTTCACCAGCACCTGCTCCATCCGGTGGATGTCCATTTCGACCGGGGCTAAGTGCTCGGGAAGGTCAACCTGCACGGTGACCTGTTCTTTCTCCAGCTGCTTCTTCAGCAGAACCAGCGAGCGATTTACCAGCTCGTGCACTTCATGCGTTTTGAACTGCAACCGATGGGGCTTGGCATAATCCAGCACCGAGCTGATCACCAGGCTGACCCGGTTCATGGCCTCCTTCATTTCCTCATAGATTTCTTGTTGATCGGAGGTTCCGGAGAAGCGTCGTTCCAGATAATCCAGGTTATTCCGGACGGCAAATAACGGATTCCGGATCTCGTGTGCGATGCCTGCAGAGAGCTCTCCCAGCGCGTACATTTTTTCGTATTCGATTTGTCTGTTGGTGGTGCGCTGGATTTCCGATTGCATTCGTTGTAAGGTCTGCGCAAGATCGCCGATTTCGTCATCGGATTGCGGGGTAATTGTAATATTAAAGTTGCCCTTGCCGATACTTTCTGCCGCTCTTTCCAGTCGATGGAGCGGAGAAATAACCTTCTAATGCATAAAAGTGTAAATGAGCACTGAAATGACACCGGAGGAAACCAGACCGCCCAGAATCATCAGGCATAGATTTCGTCGTTTGGTCCGATCGATCTCATCGGTGGGAAAGGTGATACTGATACCGCCGCGAATATCACCCACCCGATAACCCTTGATCCCCGTGACACGAGAGACAGGATTCTTTCGTATACAATGGTGCGAAGTACCGAAAGACGGAGGTGTCATTGGTCTGCAGGAATTCGGTATACTCACCATAGTCGCTCAACTGCGATTGCTGCCGGCTTATTAAAGTCAGCAGGGCTTCCCGTTCGAATGCGTCCGGCGCGTTGGCGGGATTTTTCAGATTCAGGCTGGTGAGATGAAATTGGAATTGCCCGCCCATGGAGGGGCTCATGTCCGAGAGTTCCCGGGTCACCCGGGCGGGATTTTTTTTAGTAGGGTGTCACCGGAGGACAGGGTCACGAGCGGTTCCTTCAAATACGGATTGATAGTCCCATCCATCCGGAGCGATACGTACACACCACCGTGCTGAGAGACCCAGGATCGCATCAGCACCACCTGCTTGTACATGGTCCGGGCTACATCAGTGAGATTTTCGTTCAGGAGATGTTCATATCGAATGCCGATGAGATAAAAGACCAGGACCTGTACCACTATAATCACAGCCACAACCGCTAACATAATTTTCAGGGAGAGTTTCATACATGACTTCCCGATAATATGTTATTTTATATCCGTTTATGTTTACAATAGTCGACATTTTTATCGATATGACGGTGTGACTTTTTTATAAGTTACAATCGGAATGATTCAATAGAAAAAGTTCAGTTGTTTCTTGTCAGGTCCCTCTTTCCCGAATTGTGATTTATTCCCCGGATGTCGAAAGTATCCGTCTGCCGGCGACCACATATTGGCTCATTTCGGCGCCGAGATCCTGGCTGATCACTCCGCAGTTCACCTTGAACAGAAAATACAGGTTGAGATCTGCATTGCTCAGAGATTCATACTGCGCCTGACCTTTGGCGAGGATCACATCGGACTTCTTGATATACTCCCGGGTTCGACTGCCGGTATCTTCCAACAGAGTCGTCGGAGCGGTACTTTCATTGGCAATAAGGTGTACCAGCGATTCAAGACCGACATACCGGGCATCATCGATGGTAGCGTCGTTCAAGACCGGTTGGCCCCGTACCACGAACACAATCTCTGCCCGAAACATATCCCGGAGCACTTCCACCAGCAGCCGGTCAAACGCTATTTCGCCGGCGTTATCTCCGAGATACAGAATGGTATCTGCTGCCCGTAAGTCTTGCTTGAGATTCTCCAGGTGATTTATCCCGAACTCCGCTTCCGGAGCGCGGTCCAGTTCGCGCCGGATATCATCCCCCTCATGGTCGGCACCGATATCCAGCACAGTGCCGGCGATAGCGTACCGAATGGCTGCTTCCAGGGGATCCCGGGCCTTCCGGATCTTCTGCCGAATGTTCGGCATGAGATCGAGAGCACGGACGTCGTACTCGAGTTTGATCTGTTCGTAAGGATCTTCCATACCGGTGGATTCCCGTATCAATTGATGCACCTGATGGCTGATCTGAGGAGGTGAAACATCCGCTGAAGTCTCACGTAACATTTGCAGTACGTTGTCCAGGATCGCTTTCTGTTCCTCGTCAGGAAGTTGGTTCTGCCTGGCTGCCTGCAGTGTTTTTTGTAAAATACACGGAAAACAATCCAGATATGTTTTCATACCATTCTATCCATTGTTATGATCACCGGTTCTTCGTACGACAATATAGGACTGGACACGGTAGGTATCAAAGCTCTTTAGACCGGAGTGGTGCGCCGGAGTTAGTTGGTTGATGCCCGAGAACACTTCGGTAAATTTTAGCTGGTTAACCAGTTAAGAATACGAAGAAACTGAAGCCAATTCGGCATGAACAAAATTGATCACAGGAACGGATCAGGGGACAGAGGAACTTGAGTGATTTTTACTGTCAATGCAGTGAAAGACATCCCGAGTTATTCTTCCAGGAGTTGGCTGAGGAGGTCTCTGAGCTGAAAAAGTTCAAACGGTTTGGCCAGGAATACATCAACATTCGGATGGCTGGCTGCATCGGGCCGGCCGGTCCCGGTATATAAAATCCCTATTCCATGCGGGGAACGTTCCTTGTAATGGCGCAGCACTGTAAAGCCGTTGACTTCGCCCATTCTCAAATCACTGATGACAACGGAAAAATCGGCTTTATTTATTATCCTGAGGGCTTCACTGCCGTTAGAGCAGGTCGTGATAGAATATCCCTGATCCGTGAGATACTTTTTCATCAGTTCCAGCAGCATCAACTCATCGTCGACCAGGAGGATTTTATATGAAGAGTCCATCAGGTCCTATTAGTGTATCCTGTCCAAATCTCGATGCCTAGTTTATGACATCCATGAAGCGCTTGCAAGGAGGAACAGTCAATAGAGGTTGTGCTCCGTGCGTGGACGGTGAAATTAATCTGTTGCGTTTTCACCTACTATTTCCTATCTATAGAAACGATTCATTGTGCTATGATCAGCTGAAACAGAATTAGTCGGCAGCAACTCCGGTTTTTTCGGACTGTCTGAACGTATAGGAACCAGCGGAATCTAATCGATGGTAGTGGTTTTTATTAGTGAGTCCAACAGATCATCCCGAGTTGGGAGAAACGATTATCGTAAACGATTTGTGCTAGGTGAACGTGTCGGCCAACCGGGCACACAAATGTTCGCTGTGATACACTGAGTTTAGAATGCAACCTAAGGAGAAGGAGAACAAGATCGTGGAGCGTCCTATCTACAAGAGAGCCCTGAGTGTGACCCGCGCCGTACTCTCGTACGCTGTTTTATTTTCCCTGATTATCCTGATTGCGTGCAATGCCAATACCCGGACACAGGATCTCGATGTTCCTTTTGTGCCAACGCCCCAGCCGGTCGTGGACCGGAT
>DATFLS010000548.1:0-12124 GCA_035267465.1 bacterium | reverse complement strand
GAAACCCCAGGCTTTGCCTGGCGCACCGGATAATCACAGACTACAGAAAAATAAAAAAACAACAATTCACTTTACTCGGGAGATTTTTTAAGCATTGTTGGAGGTTATAGTGCAACCGGGATCAGGCGTGCTGCTATGTAAGAAGATCCGAACGACCACACTCGTCGTTTCTGTCCGCTCTCTCTCGGACCCGCTGCTACCTGCATTCTCGGACGTCTCTTGACCTCTCCCTCGTTCCCTCTCCTTGAAAAAGGAGAGGGATGACCACCCAACATCCACCCCCAGAAAAGACATCCACAGGCAGTTCAACCTTGCAGGTAAACGGAAGACGGTCTTCGGATAAACCGAACTGCAAGCCCCGCTCCTGCACTCAAGGGAAGGGAAGCGAGGCACTTCGAAATTGGATATTCGATATTCATCGGTTCTGCGGTTCACATCGACCGGCCTATTCCGCCAGTTCTGTTTGCACCCTGGGAAACCGGGTCTCACTGATTTCGATCTCATCTTCCACCGACCAGCCGGTTTTCAGTCCGGCTACAAACCAGGCCAGAGCCAGCACCCCGGAGGCGAAAATCGTATCGCCGATCACCCGCAGCCAGCGAATGGTCTGCAGGATGCCGCTCTGCAGAAATTCCGCAGAACGCGCATACCAGAGTCCGTATTTCACACTGGCCACCGTCTGTGCGAGTCCCACCGGCAGCACGCTTAATAACACCATCAGGGCTAATCCGATGTTAATCGACCAGAATGCGTATTTGATCACGCCCTGTTTCCAGACCTTCCGGGTGGCCAGTCCTTTCAGGACAAACAGCATGAGCCCGATGCCAAGCATGCCATAGACTCCGAACAGAGCAGTGTGTCCGTGTACCGGGGTCGTATTCAATCCCTGCATGTAATAGAGGGCGATGGGCGGATTGATCAGAAATCCGAAGATCCCTGCGCCCACCAGATTCCAGAAGGCGACGGCCACAAAGCAGTAAATGGGCCACTTGTAAGCTTTCACCCAGTCGGTGGCCCGGCTGAGAGTCAGGTTATGATATGCCTCGAAGCCCATCAACACCAGAGGAACCACTTCCAACGCGCTGAAGGTTGCTCCCAGGGCCAGAACCCCCGTTGGAGTGCCGGTGAAGTACAGGTGGTGGAAGGTCCCGATGATGCCTCCGAACAGAAAGATCACTGTGGAAAACAGGACGGTCACGGTGGCGATTCGTGTTCGCAGCAATCCCATTCGCACGAACAGAAACGCAATGACGACCGTAGCGAACACTTCAAAAAATCCTTCTACCCAGAGATGCACCACCCACCAGCGCCAGTATTCGGCGACGGCCAGGTTGGTCTGCCGGCCCCACATTAATCCGGCGCCATAGAACAGCGCGATAGCCAGGGACGCAATCAGAAACATGCCCAGAAGATGCCGGTTGGCCGTGGGCTGCTTAAACGCCGGCAGGAGGGCTCGCCCCAATAAAAACAGCCAGATGAACAGACCGGCGAATAAAAAGATCTGCCAGAACCGGCCGAGATCCACATATTCGTATCCCTGGTGGCCGAACCAGAAGTTGGCTTCCAGTCCCAATCGCTGCATAATCCCCAGCAGCTGTCCGGTGAGAGACCCCACCACAATCACCAGCAGCGCGCCGAATAATACGTCGACCCCCAACTTCTGAAATTTCGGTTCACGGCCGGAAATCGCGGGCGCGATGAACAGTCCGGTGGCCAGCCAGGAGGTGGCGATCCAGAAAATTCCCAGCTGCACATGCCACGTCCGGGACGCAGAGTAAGGGAGCCATTCCGCCAGGGGTATCCCGTAAAAACCTGTCCCTTCCACTCCGTAATGCGCAGTGATGGCACCCATGAGCACCTGGACAATCATCAAAGCCGTCACCACCCAGAAGTATTTCAGGGTCGCCTTCATAGACGGCGTTGGCTGCAAACCCAGGAGCGGATCTTTCTCGGGCAGGTCCTCGGTATCGATTTCCTCCTCCCGGTTCGAGGCATAATAAAACGCCAGCATCCCTATTCCTGCCAGCAACAAAATCACACTGAACCCTGTCCAGAGAATTAAAGAACCGGTGGGCTTATTTCCCACCAGGTCTTCCGCAGGCCAGTTGTTCGTATATGTGATATCCTTTCCCGGCCGGTTGGTGGTGGAAGCCCAGGAAACCCAGAAGAAAAACGCATTCATGCGCCCCATCCGATCCTGACTTTTAATGGTATTCTCGGGAATCGCATAGGCTTCCCGGAGATTGTTCATTTCCGGATTGTCGGTGAAAAGTCCGGCGTAATGACGGCTGTTCGAACGAATGGCATCGGCCCGAAGGTCAGAAATGATCAAGTCGCCAGAGTTGGGATCGTATCGATTGGTCCGCAACTCCTCCTGTAAGCGTGCTTTCAGCTGGGCTTTGTGTTCCGGATTTAAATATTCAAAGGGAGCGCCGTACTCAGTCCGTGCCCAGTGGTTCAAGACATACATGGATTCCCGATGCAGCCAGTCCGCAGACCAATCCGGGGCCACGTAGGCTCCATGCCCCCACACCGTTCAAATTTCCTGCCCGCCGATGGATTGCCAGACATTCTGTCCATCCTTGATTTCCTGGCCGGTCATCACCACTTCACCACTCCCCGTCACAACTCTCCCGGGCACCGGGGGTGCCTTTCTGTAGATCTCGTGTCCGTAATAACCGAGGACCGTAAACGACACCACAATCACAGCAATGAATCCGATCCACAACTTTTTATAACTCATGGTCATGCTCCTTTCGTGCTACCTGGCTGTTTGATTGTATTGATAACGAAATTTATCATGTTCGCCCCTTTTATCAAACTATCATGACGTATTTTTTTGGTAGGTACAGCGGACGCTTGAAGATAATTTCAGACATAATTATCCGAATTTAAAGCTGTCGGATAATTTTAACAACATGTTTTTGTCCGATTATGCCGGCTTATTTTTTATGTTTCTTGTTTCAAAACCGTGCGAAATCCTTTAGATTCCGTAGCAGTTAGATATGGCACACTGAATAAGAAAGCAGGATGATCAGGCGAGGTATACTATTTCTCTTGAATACGATCAGTAATCCTTCAACTCCTTTAGTTCTCTCCTCGATGTATCATGCACCGATGTTTAAACTCACTCTGATATCTCCAGTTGTGAGCCCGATGGTTTCCGAATCCGATCTCCGGCGAGGCGGAGGTGTTATGTCGAATCATGGCGATTTTATGATCACATGTACGCTCCTCAGAATTTCCCGGCTCCTTTGTTCTCATTCACCTGCACGAATTCGTTCGACTTTCATTTCCTCCGTTTCGCTGTCCGAGAACAAATTCGATCCACATCGTTCTTCAAAATATCTTAGCCATTCATAATTGTATGCATACTGCTCTCCCGCACGAAACTCTTCTCTGGATCGCCTTTAACATTTTCGTCATAATTATGCTGGCCATTGACCTGGGGATATTTAACCGGGAAGCTCATCGGATTACCATCAGGGAATCACTTATCTGGACGGCTGTCTGGATTATTCTTGCGCTCTTATTTAACGTGGGGATCTGGTTGTATTCCGATACGGAACTGGCACTCCAGTATCTCTCCGGCTACCTGATCGAAAAATCTCTGAGCATGGATAACCTGTTTGTGTTTCTGGTGATATTCGGATATTTCGGTGTGCCGAAACGATACCAGCACAAGGTCTTATTCTGGGGTATACTCGGAGCGCTCATTTTCCGGGCCATCTTTATCTTTGCCGGTGTCGCATTGATTAATCGATTTCACTGGGTTATTTATGTGCTCGGTCTTTTCTTGCTATATACCGGATTTCGCATGGCCTTTCAGAAGGATGAAGAGGTTGATCCCGAGAAGAATCCTGTTTTGAAACTGGCCCGCAGGATATTTCCGCTGACCCAGAGTTATCGCGGAGATCACTTCTTCACCCGGTTGGATGGCAGAATATTCGCCACCCCCCTGTTCGTCGTACTCCTGGTAATCGAGACTACCGATGTGATGTTCGCAGTAGATTCCATTCCCGCTATCCTCGCTATCTCCAGAGATCCGTTTATCGTTTATAGTTCGAACGTGTTTGCCATACTGGGATTACGGGCCTTGTTCTTTGCGCTGGCCGGTATAATGCAACTGTTCGAGTACCTGCATTACGGACTGGCGGCGATTTTGGTATTTGTGGGAATAAAGATGTTACTCTCCGAATGGCTCCACATCCCGGTCTGGATTGCACTACTGGTGATCGCCGTGATATTGACGTTCACCATTGTGGTGTCGGTCATCCACGGGAAACACACACTCGGCCAGGATCAACCGGCGCCGGCCTCTCAACCTCAGAGCGCGTCCCAGATGATGGAAACCTCCGGATACGAAGACAAATAACCTTCCATCCGGTGCCTCCGGCGTTTTCCGGAGTTGATGAGATGGGCATGAACAGAGAGAATCCCTGGAAGAATATTCCATAAATAGAATCGAGGTGTCTGATGACAAAACACAATATTCTGTCTCTCATTATTATTGTCGTGCTCTGTTTTGGAGCCGCCGGATTGGGATCGCTCTTCACGTCCCAATCAGTCAGCACCTGGTACCCGACATTGAACAAACCTTCCTGGACCCCGCCCAGCTGGCTCTTCGCACCGGTCTGGACCCTGCTCTATCTCCTGATGGCCATTTCAGGCTGGCTTCTCTGGAAACAGCGCAGCGATCCCCTCGCCCTGGGATTATTGATCCTCTTTGCAATCCAGCTTGTTCTCAACGCGGGATGGTCGGGTATCTTCTTTGGTATGCGACAGCCGGGGTGGGCAATTGCAGACATTGTGCTGCTGTGGGCAGTCATCGGGTGGTATACCATCCAGGTCCGGGAAATTTCCGTGGCTGCCTCGCTGTTGTTCTTGCCCTATTGGATCTGGGTCACGTTCGCCACCGTCCTGAACGCCTCTGTCTGGTGGCTGAACCGATCCTGATATTGTAGCGACAAATTTTTACCACAGATTGCGACAGTTCCGGGGGCTGGTCCGGCTCTCCTCCGGACTTCATGTGTGGTTGCTTTTCAACACATGAACTCAAAGCACGCTATTTGCGGGAGGTTGTTTTGCCCGACCGCGTTTTCTTCTTCCTGGGATGGGTTTTCCCATGGGTGCCCCGGAATAATTTTCCTCGGCGGGTACGAAGGTCCCCTTTCCCCATAACGATCTCCTTTCGTTCTTACCCGATGAATTCATTCCGCCTTTTTCAAGAACGGATTGCTTCAGCTAGCGGTAACCTTGAGCTGACATACGTCCATTACACGAAGACAAAATTATAGGCTTCCGTATTTACAAACAATAAAAATTGGTGTATCTTTGGATTGTACTTTATCGGAATTTCAACGGCAATCTGAACCGGTGATTTCTTGTTTTATATCTCCCGGACAACACCTCTGAGAGTATAAATTTACCACATGAACGGAGATGAGCACCATGGCTTATCAACTCGATTACCTGGAAACGCTGCCGGCGGTATTTACACATGCCGTTTCAAATTTCCGGGATATGCCCCTGTATGCCCTCAAGTCCGACGATGGGTTTGACTACCTCACCTATCAGGAAGTCTACAGCACAATTGAAGAGATCGGCATGGGGTTGCATTCCCTGGGATACAGAGAGGGCGACCGCATCGCCATTCTCTCGGAAAATAAACCGGAATGGATTATGACGGATTATGCCTGTGCTTATTTCGGGATCGTTTCCGTTCCGGTGTATCCGACCTTACTTCCGAACCAGATTTCCTATATTTTGAACGACTCGCAGGCCAGTCTCATTTTTGTTTCCAACCGGGCCCAGGCCGAGACCATCATGGAAATCAAGGATAAACTGCCGGCACTCCAACAGATGATCATCTATGATGAAAATCACGGGCTGATTGCCGATTGGATCATGGATTTCACCGGTCTGACAGAAAGGGGGCGTCAGTACAAATCTTCCGCTACATTCTCCCTCGCAGAGAAGGGACAAGAACGCACGGGCGATGATCTCTGGACTATTTTATATACCTCGGGCACGACCGGGATGCCGAAGGGGGTGATGTTAAGCCAGTTCAATATCGCCAGTAACTTTCAGGCGGCCCAGGCGGCCTTGAATTTTGAGAGCGGGAGACGGTGGCTCTCTTTCCTGCCGTTCAGTCACAGCCTGGAGCGGGTGGCTGCTCACATGTGTATCTATATCGGTTCTGCCATTTTGGTTATCGAAAGTATTGAAACGGTCCTCGATGATATCCAGGCATATAAACCCCATTATTTTGTTTCAGTGCCCCGATTATACGAAAAGATATATCATACGGTCCTCCAGCAGGTCCACACCGGTTCTGCCGTGAAACGCCGTATATTCAACTGGGCGACAAAAATCGGCAACCGCGTGTCCGGCGACTATCTGCAGCGGGGAAAGTCCCCCTCCGGAATTCTGGCCTGGCAGTATGGTCTGGCCCATAAACTGGTGTTCTCGAAAATCACCCGGTTATTCGGGGGAGAGGCGCTTCTGACCATCTCCGGCGGGGCACCGCTCTCCAAGGATATCGGCCAGTTCTTCGCCTCGGCCGGTCTCATTATCGCTGAAGGATTCGGCCTTACTGAGATGTCCCCGGTCACCAACGCAAACCGGCCGGACCGCATCAAATTCGGGACCGTCGGACCGGCGCTTCCCGATGTCGAAATCCGCATCGCGGACGATGGCGAAATTCTGTTCAACGGCCCGAACAGAATGCAGGGATACTACAACAATCCGGAAGCAACCGCCGAGGTCATTGATGAGGAAGGATGGCTCCATTCCGGGGATATCGGAGAGATCGACGAGGATGGTCATCTGGTGATTACGGATCGGAAAAAGAATATTATTGTGACTTCAGGTGGAAAAAACGTGGCCCCGGCCCCGCTGGAATCAAGGATTGCCGGTTCGCCTTATGTCGAACAGGTCATGGCCCTCGGGGATCAACGGAAATATATCGCGGCGCTCATTGTGCCAAATCAGGAAGCGCTGGAATACTGGGCCAAATCGAATGGATTGTACTTTGAAGATTACCAGGATCTCCTGCAGAAAGAAGAGGTGAATGCACTGCTCGACCACGAAGTTCAGCAAGCCCAGGCTGATCTCCCCAGCTTTGAACAAATTAAACGAACCGCCATAATCGAGACCCCGTTCACCCAGGAAGGCGGCGAATTAACCCCGACCCTGAAAATCAAGCGGCGGGTGGTGGAAGAAAAATATCAGGACCTCATCAACGGCCTGTATCCCGACGATTGACATCTTCCGTATGGCTGCAGCAACACGGGTCTCTGTTTTCAGGTCTCGGTCAATCATCCATATACTGTAAAAAGTAGTGGCTGAGGATATCATGGGATATCAATCTTCTTTATACTTTCTGAATTTTTCCCATGGATGCAAAGCGCAGAGGGCTTGACGTAAAGATGGAGACCAGAGTCCTTGCCAGAGACGTCTCTCCGGGGGAGACGGGAGAACGGACCACCCAGGGGGATCCCATGGGACGGATTCACGCGGAAGAAATCGGATTGGCGCATATTGAAGCACCTGAAAAGAGTAAAGATACAAGCTGACAGTTGCTGATAAGTGCAAGCAAGTGCCGGGTGGAAAAATACCGGATGACGAGATCTTGAATGTACTTGCTGTAACCTATCAGAACTCATCACCACTGTGAGGAGATTATTCTACAAACAGCGAGAACTCCGATCTCATTCCCCTCTTCACTCATGAACTCCTTATTGCCGCTTTGACGATGGACATCCATAATCGATTCTCCGACTAAGTTATTGACTGGTCCATCCTATCGTATTACTCAATCAGTACCCCAACACTTGCTTCTACCGTTTCACGTTTCACTTTTCACAATCTTTTTATCTGTGATAATCCGCGCAATTTTGTGGTTTTCTGGTACGGAGGCGGGCAGGAATTTTGATTATTGAGTACCGAATTTTTGAGTTTTGAACTTCTGTTTTATTCTTCCCCTCCATCTGCTACATTTTCGGCATGATAGCCCACAGGTTCCGACAAGTATTTTCGGCATACGATCCCCAGCTCTGGGTCCTGTTTATCGGGTGGGTGATCAGTTCCATGGGCTTCGCCATGATTGTCCCGTTCGTGAGCATTTATTTCTACCTGGAACTCGGAATCCCCATGTCTGTGGTCGGAGGATTTTTCTTCTTTTCTGCGCTCATCCGGGCGGGTTCCCAGATTATCGCCGGCAACCTGAGTGACAGCATCGGCCGGCGTAAAATTATGATTTTCGCGCAAATGGTGCGCGGTGCGGTTTTTTTTGGTGTCGCGGTGACCATCCAGTATCGGCTCTCCTTCCTGATCACCGGGGGAATTCTCATCATCGGGTATCTGTTTGCGTCCTTCTTCCAACCAGTTGCCAATGCGATGGTGGCCGATATCGTGCCGGTTGAAAAACGGACCGAAGCGTATGGGCTCATGAAAATTGCGGCGAATATCGGCTGGGGAATCGGACCGGCTGCCGGCGGCTTACTCGCGAAGAACTCCTATGCTCTGCTGTTCTGGGCGGGCGGTGTATTAGCCATTCTCTCCGGGATCACCATCGTCCTGTTTATCCGCGAATCCAACATCTACCGGACCGGATTTCACTATTCCACCTTTCGCCCCAAACGCATGCTGCAGATTTTTCAGGACCGCACATTTGTACAATTCTGTATAATATCCCTGTTGATGTTCCTCACCATGGCCCAGCTGATTGCGACTCTCTCTGTCTATGCAAAACAGACCATTGCATTGACCAATTCCCAATTAGGGTTGATGTACAGTACGAATGCGTTTCTGGTGGTGTTCTTCCAGATGATAGTGGCCCGGTTGGTACAGGGAAGAAATCTGCTGCTGGTGCTCGCGTC
The DNA here is from genome assembly GCA_035267465.1 of bacterium. Taxonomy (GTDB): domain Bacteria; phylum Fidelibacterota; class JAANXI01; order JAANXI01; family JAANXI01; genus DATFLS01. The sequence continues at coordinate 3,242 of DATFLS010000548.1, read as the reverse complement.
CGGCAGCATCCTGTATAGTATCGGATATTGGTTGATGATCTTCCCGCAGTCTCTGGGGGGAATTCTCATTCTGATTGCAGTCATTACAACGGCGGAAATGCTGGTGAGTCCCGCCTCCAGTACGATGGTCGCAAGAATGGCGGCGACAGAACACTACGGGATTTATATGGGCGCCTACGGGCTGTTCGGGACGTTGGGCTGGTCCATCGGACCATTCATCGGCGGGTTACTCATCGATTACGCACCCGATGCGATCACCCTGTGGAGTGGCGTCGCCATTTTCGGAATGATCGGGGGTGTCGGATTCCTGTGGATGAATGCCAGGCATCCCGAACTCCGGGAGTGAAGACCCGGCTGGCCGCTCACCAATATTTATACCGGATTATTCATCAACCAGAGAAGAATCTTTCAGGTTATCAGTCCGGAGTGGAGATGTCAGCGAACCGTTCAGGATATCGGAGCCGTCTTGCCAAACCGCGGGCCAGCGCTCCTGCCTGGGCGCCGTCAACGATACGATGGTCGAGCGTGGCGGTTAGCGGCAGGATAGATCGGATCTGAACTTCCTCATCGACTACCACCGGTTTCTTCTCCACTTTTCCCATGGTGATGACCACCGGCACTCGCCCCATCGGAAAGAGCGCCGCCATGCCCGTATTCAATCCATGGGATCCGATGTCCGACAGAATCACGCTGCCGAAGGGATCCCTGGGAATGTGAAAAAACGGCAGCCGGAAACCCAGCGAGTACACCCACCAGCGAATCAGCAAAAACAGCATCCGGCGGAAAGGCCAGGGGATCTTTGATAAGGTATGTTTTGCTGAAACGAATCCGGAATCGTGTCCCTGACGTTTCTCCCGCACTTTGGACCTGAGCAGACTTGTGATTTCCCGAATCGGTAAATGCTGGGCATGGGGAATAATTATGCCGGTGAGATCTTCTCCCGTTTGCAGCGCGACGGTTATAAACACGTCCACGTTCTCCCGCCGGATAAATTTTCCCCGCTGGAGAAAGCAGTTGATCTGCGGCACATCCTCATGGATACACCGGGCTAAGGCAGCGGTGACAAAATGAATAAGGGTTGGTTTTTCGCCGGATTCGCGTTTGTGCGTGATATAGTCCATGGTCGCCGTGATATCGACCTCAATGGTTCCGAAAATCCGGCAATCCTTTGGCCCGCTGTATGCCGCAGCGGCAATCTGTCGCCAGGGAGTTGAGATATTCGGAGCGTTCATAATACTCTCTGTCTGATGGTGGTTAGTTGCCTGGTGAGAATAGAACTTCCCGGGATACTCGATTTTTCTTTGCCTGCACACTCATCGTTTTGTCCCGCCGCTCAATTCCACAGCCCGGATCCAAACTTTCACTTCAGCCGATCTGGGGGCGGGCTGGCCGGACTTCGTGGCATACACGGAGAGTTTTTGATGCAATATGCCGGCATCCGCTCCGATGAGATCGGTGACCTGCTCTATCCCGACGGATTGGAGAAGCGCGGCATTCTCGACTCCCATTCCCTTGTGCAATGCCAGCGAGGTTTGGTTCCAAATTTGCGAAATAAGACCGGCTTCCACCCCTGTCCGGGCTGCCACAGATTCAACACTCGCATGTTGCACCGCGTCGTACAATTGCTCGGGCGTGTGAATATCCCGGGAGGCAAACGACTGAACTTCGCTCACTGTGACGTTATCGAATTCCTGCAGCAGCGGTCTGCGGGACTGCAGGGTGATGTTCAACACCCCGGTGAAAATAACAACGCTCACTCCCATGGCAATGAGTCCTGCGAAGGGAGCAGCGGCTGAGGCTTTTTTCTCCAGTTGCTCCCTGTCCCGGAGTTCCCAGTGCCGGCTCCCTCTGAGATAGTGGCTTAACAAACTATAAAAGGCAAAGGCTTCCACCGCCAGTATCGGAAACCCCAGAAATCCCGGAATTGGCATTTCGAATAGTTTCGCCTCCTCCAGTCCGGGGACGGTATAAATCCATTTGCAGCGTGCCCAATAGTTGAGTCCTTCCCAGACCAGTCCGGCGATCATTCCGCCGACCAGTAACCGGTAAAGTCGGCCCGGTCGTCCCCGCTCCAGATCACGCAGGATGGAAGGGGCACCATTATAGTAATTAATCACATCCGGGACACCAAGCGTTGCTCCCCAGATCATCCAAAACGTATACCGGGGGAATATCAATGGCAAACTAATACACAGCGCTCCGAAGTATAAAAAAAATTGTTTTAATCCCTTGTGCACCTTAATCGGTCGGGCACGGATGTTGGTGAACACATTGCAGGATTTCAGGAGTTCCGCGTGAAAAAAACAGGCGGGCAGAACGGTGGCGAAGGAGAACCAGGCAAAAACCCCCTGCTGCCAGTCTGATTTGAAGGCGTAGACATAATACCAATTTTGAATCACAAAATTATAGGCTTCGAACAGGAACCAGAACGGCACCGACCAGAACAGCATCTCCAGCAGCTCCCGCCTTCTCGAAGTGAGAAACGAATCCTGCTGATTGTAATAAATAACCGCATCCAGAATTAAAAGATAACCATACCACCCGAAAACGTACCAGAGGATATTCAGCTTCGGGACATCAAAAATGAGGGAGTAGACACCAAGGAGCATGATCCAGATTCCCGGAATCCACCACCAGGGATTCAGGAGCCCGACACTGATGCGCTTCGACTTCATCTGGATATCTCCGGACGTATTAAAGTTCCCAACAAGTATAACAGAGACTAGAACAAATTGGAAGGAAAGTTTGTGGTGAACGAAGAATCCGCCACATTACCGGATCAATCTCGCCGGTATCATTCTCGAATTCGCGCTTCCTGATCTCTTCATAACGATATCGATAGCCGGCTCATAATAAACAATCTCTGTTTCGATAAATAATCAGTAAATTAGGGGAGCGTCAAATTGTACTCTGCACAAAAAATCAGGAGGTAGATTGTGTTTAGTTTTGAAGCGGTCCCCGGCCTTATAACCCAACTTACGCTGGTATTTCTCTACCTGGTATACGGTGTAGTCTGTGCCGCCACCACCAACAAGGTATTGCAGTACAAGGGATATGAGGATCGGCCCGGATGGGTGATTGCCGCCCTCTTTTTTGGCCTCTTCATACTCATCGGTGCGGCTGGCCTTCCCCTGGCGCGGGACGCTCAATTCCCCTCTCACGGGATGGAGTAAATGTATCTTTGGGGCAAATCGTGACAGCGCATAATTATCGCAATCGTCAGACTGTGAACTGGAGCTGCG
>DATFLS010000547.1:0-4519 GCA_035267465.1 bacterium | reverse complement strand
CGTAAATGGGAAAATACATTAGGATATCATTGGCGGGTGAGCCCTGCTGGAGAAATGCCTGGGTGTGGGCAATATAGTCATTCAAGGCACCAAAATCCTGCCACCAGGTATTGGTGGGTCCGAAGTGAGTGGAGGCGTAAAAAAGCCAGCCCGGCCAGTTCTCGTCTACAGGCGAATATGCGGTGCCATGGTAGATGATGTGGTTAATTCCCGCCGTAAACAGGTCATCGACCTCCGGTTTCACTTGTGACAGCGCCACCCTGAAATGTTCATCCAGCCAGGTTGCGGTTTCGGATGAGACCAACTGTTTGCCGGTGATATGAGCAGCGGAAGAGGCGAATTTCATAATAAGCGGATGTGGCTGCTGGGGGTCGTCCACGAAGTCTGGATGTGTATGATAGCCGGGGATGTCATACTGTACGGGAAAAATGGTCTCTGTTTCCGGAATATCAACGGCACCATACAGATCAAGTAAGTTCCCCGGTGAACCATGTGCCTGGTTCCGAACGATACTTCCGTTCCGGTGAGCCCAGTCCCGCCAGGGAATGGTAAATTCTTTTAGGAGCAGCTCGAATATAGTCTCATGGTAATCCGATTTTACTCGACTGATTTGCTCTTCCGGGCCTTGTCCCAACAGAGCGGGAAGGTGATTGCGCAGGTCATATCCGCGACGATTTTGGAATTCGGTGAAGATGTCCCCGGTCCAGTCTGAGCCGTACACTTCAAATGAATCATTGAAATAGGCCCGAATCAGATCCTCCTCATAGGGGTGAAATGCCGAATCGAACCGCGATAAATAGTGATGCAAGGCATCGACGGAATAGTGATCGATGACATTCCCTTCTCCGCCGGGTGCGGCTCGTTTCACCTGCTGCCCGGTCCATCCATGGAAGACAGCAATCAGATTCCAGTCGCCGGTTGAAGGAGTCCACTCAAGATACCCTTCATCAGTGACGTTTGCAGTGAGGTCTCGGACTTCACCATCATCAGAGTAAGCCATGAGTGCCTGGAGGGGAGCCTGCTGATTAAACTGTTCATTCGTATGTCTGATTGGTTCGGAGATCCGTTCTCCGGTCGAGAGGCGATAGGTCTGTGTGACTAACCTCGGTGCCGCATATTCCGATGTCACGTGCGGACCACCAAACGGCCATCCCGTTCCGGTGGCCATATCCACCTGCATATTGAGCTCCCGGGCCTCCTGAACCGTATGCCGCAGCATGTCCATCCACTGGGATGAGAGGAAGTCGATAAATTGATCTTCATACCCATGCACACCATATATGGGTGTGATTTCCACACCCCCAAGTCCCGCATCATGATATAGCTGCAGATTGTCGGAAAGGTCTTCTCTGGTCACTGCACTGCCCTGCCACCACCAGCGAGTCCAGGGTTGAGCGGTGGTTGTGACCTCCGGCCATTCTACCGGATCTGCTGGCTGTTCTCCGCATCCAATGAAAAGTGCAACTACCGTAGACAGGAGAATAAAACAGAGCAGAAGATGATTGAAATGGGATTGAAGATTATTCATAAAAATATCCCGGCTTTTGAATGTTCTTGTTAATTATTCGCTGTGTATAAATGTATCTGCATTCATGGTGGTGAGGTCCGGAGTGCAATATCGTATATGTTTGAAGAGTCCAGGAAATAATACCTGATACCACCAAGAATTATCTTTCAAATCCCACTGTTAATTTCAGAATAAGTGAGTAAAATCTCTGTTGAATGTATGATTTGTCTCTATAAAACAAAATAGATAATCACATTGATGATTTTCATAATATGAGAGAATTTGGATGAAGGAGCCTTGAACTTACCTAAGTCAATAGACACATTGATCCAATTGGTACAATGAATGCACCAATGATCAGGAACTCCGGGGTATTCTCGATTATACTATATTGTAGGAATGTCATTGAAAATAATGAGAGAAATCATTAAAGTCATTTATACAATATGTGAAGTAGTTGGGTGTATTTCCAGATAGTGAAGTATGATGGTTAAAAAGTATATTGTATTTCTGTTGCTTAGTATTTCCGTTCTTATTTTTCTGGGATGTGATTCACCGTGGTCGGATAATGCCGGTTCAAAAGCATCCGATATTGAAACCTCGCCGGCCAGAGAATTGCTTCGGCAATCCCATGAATTTTTTCGTCGTGGTCGCTTCTCCGAAGCATTGCAGCTGGTTGATACTGCGAGAGAGCGTGATCCTGACCTGCCGGATGTTTATTACATCCGGGGATTAATTTTGGATAAAATGAAGAGAAATGAAGAAGCCCGTGAATCGTTCCAGAAGGTACTCTCATTACAATCAGAGTATCCGGGGGCACATTTCCAGCTCGGAAATCTGATGTTCCGGGCAGAAGAATTTCGACGTGCAGTCAATCATTATCAGGGAGCGCTCGATTATTACAGCTCGGAAATAGACTTGTATAGCAAGCCCGATATTTACTTAAATCTGGGGCTCACCTATTCAAAGTTAGGGGTGAGTGATAGTGTCCGCTGGGCTTATCAGGAAGCAGTGGTAGCGGACAGTTCATTTGCTCCGGCTTATATATTAATTGGTCAGGAATATCGGAAGGATGCGGAGTATCAAAAAGCGCTTACCTATACCAGGAAGGCACTGGAGTTGGAACCAGAGAACATCAGCTATAAAAGTATCCTCGGTTCGGTCCTGTTTCAAATGGGAGAATTGGAACGAGCGTTAGCTTATCTGGAAGAGGTTATTTCAGAGCGTCCCTGGGAATATAAAGCCCATTTTCAACTCGGTCGAACACTGATAGGACTTGGACATACCGAACGCGGTCAGCGGCACCTGAGCCGGGCCGACACCCTCCGAACTATACAGTCTCAAATCATCCAGTTACAATATAACGCAATGCAAAATCCTGACAGTTTAATGCTCTGGGTAGAATTGGGAGAATCTTTCTATCGCATCGGGCATCTGGAGCAGGCCCGTGATGTATTAGAGGTTGCCCTCTCCCTGGAACCCAACAACCCGGCGCTACAGAATAATCTGGCATCTTTGCTTGCCGAAACAGGCGATATGCCCGGCGCTATTTCTCGCTATCAGGATATTCTTGCTCAGGATTCAACCATCTCAGATGTATGGTTTAACCTGGGCAGCGCTTACGCTCACCAGGGAGAAATTGATAGTGCACGTGATGCCTGGATACATTTACACGGATTGACTCAGACACACCTTCCCGAAGAAGCATTTCTGGATAGCCTGATGGACGAGATATAACCTATTCCTGGAACAAGCGCTTTAATCCCGGGCAGTTAACTGCCGTGTGAACAGAGTCTCCCATCTCTACTCTCAATAAGTAATGTCATCGATATTAATAAATGAGGATTCACAGCACGAATTATCTGGTTGGCTCGCCATCGGTATTTTATGTCTTTTCTCCCCTGTTACCCTCGAATGTTCGAAAACCTGAAAATGAGAGCTCTTAAATCCGAATAGAAATCATAATGAAAGTGTTTAAGACAATAGCACTCCTGGTAATTTTTTATGGTGTAATTTTGTTGAGTTTGGGAATGATTGACAATCTCACAGGCGCCTTACAGCGACGGAGCCTCCCTGCCGACAAAATTACGATATTAAGAAATTCGGAGCCGTTCGCATTCACCCTTTCCTCCCCGACTCATCCTGGGATGAATTTTCGTTTATGGCTGCCGGAACTTGCCATATTTAACAGTGACAGCCAGCGCGGAGAGCCGGAACTCATGGATACAGAATGGGTGGGGCAGGAAAATGGAAACGTCCGGGTGTCTGGCATAGCAGGGGATAAAGTGCATACCGTACGTTTTGAATTTTTACTTTCACCTACAGACAAGACCACTCTTGCACTTACACTTACTGTGGAAAATACCGGGGATTCAGCGTTCAACGATTATGCAAATCTGGCGGTATGCCTGAGTCCGATGGATAGCAGCTTCGGCGATCAAACAGGCTTCCGTACTTTTGCGGTAAACAAGGAAGGCCAACTGCGACCGGTACGGGAATTGGCTGAGTACGAGTCATTCAATCATTACCCTGTGGATGATCGGGCAGATGTAAACGATCCTGAGGAGAGATGCCAGCTGGCAAATGGATTTGTGGCCCGGACTAATATGGAAGGGAGCAATACTATCGCTTTCAAATGGGACAAAAGCGCACGAGTTGATGTCAATCCCGGCGGGCTGGACTGCATTCACTCGCATCCGGCGATTGGACCCTTAAATCCAGGTGAAAGTATTACCAGACACGGATATATTGTCATGGGAAGTTCTTCTCCAGGCGAATATTTGCTCCTGATTCGGAAAAAGTTTACCACAGGTAGCCTCTTCCACTAACTGCGAATGCATATCTTTCGTTTGCTGATTCCCTTATATAATTTTTATTTTACCCTCACTTGTTAGTATTCAAATAATGTAAGAGGGGTATTATGCCTGCCATTTTTGAATATCAGTTCACCGCCCCGGATACTGCAGTAGATGCGAATAACCATGTAAACAACGTGGAATACATCCGCTGGAT
>DATFLS010000546.1:0-2643 GCA_035267465.1 bacterium | reverse complement strand
TGGTTCTTTGCTATCTGTGTTGCTCAGATGTTACCGAAAACAACGGAAAACACTCAATGATCAAGGTAACCATTGTGGTTCTGCGCCAGAACATGTTGCAAAGTCAATAGCTCTGTACGAACACTTATGACCTGATTCCACGACAGCGAGGAGTGAATCAATACGGCATAGAACAATTTCAAGGCGCCCTGCTCATGCAGTAGACATCGCTTTTCGCTATTCGAAACTCCTGACAACAGGTGAGATATTCTTTATTCATCGATATCCGAAATTTTGGTATCTAGTGAGTATCCACGGCAATTATGATTTTTCGCAATGAACTATAGGTTCCACTAGGAATCTTGTATCAACTATGATATATATAACTGACAATTCAATAGTTTATCTGATTGTGTCCTAACCTGTACGCATTCACAATTGCGTGTTTCATTCAAAGGAATCAATCCTTCAGAACAACAGAGAAATCTCTGGCCCCCGATTTTTACAAAATGATCACTGGGAGGTATTGTATATCAAGGGATTGCGGTGGATGATTCCATGAAAAAATCGGCGCTATTTCGTCTTTTCTCTCCCACCAACCTCACGAACGAACGGAGTTGCCTGCTCGTCGCCAGCGAGGTGCCCATTGCGGATAAACAGCGGCTGCAGGCACTCCCGTGGGTTTTGCTACTACTACAGTGACGGAGGTGGTGCAGGGGTTCTTCGCGGGGAGCATGATTGGCAAGTTCCACCCAGCCACCATGGCACGGTCCTCCAGTCCACCCCGGCAATTGACGTTGGCAGGGTTCATCGAAAAACCGAGGGGATATTAAAATGCAAAAATTATTTGCTTTCAGTGATTCAAGCATTTATATTCGTAAAATTTACTTGAGTGCGCTGATGAAGTTATCCTGGTGGAACAAACAACCAGATCCACTCATTATCCTTTACAAACACTCGGTACGGATGAACTACACTGAATGATTCTTAAACAACCTGATTAGAAATACAGAAAATCACTGAAGTAAATAGAATAACTGACATTAAAAATAAGGAAATGATGAACGCTGACAGAATGAGAGTGGCTCTCACCTTCGATGATGTACTGCTTGTGCCTCGACGGAGTGATATTTTGCCGAAAAATGTCGATGTTTCATCCCGGTTAACGAAAAAGATCACATTGAATATTCCCCTGGTGAGTGCGGCGATGGACACGGTGACCGAAAGTGATATGGCTATAGCCGTGGCCCGGGAGGGAGGCATCGGAATCCTGCATAAAAATATGAGCAAGGAGACTCAGGCGGAACAGGTGGACCGGGTTAAACGCTCGGAGAGCGGAATGATTCTGAATCCGGTGACCCTCCCTCCCGACCGGAAGGTGTCGGAAGCTATGGAATTGATGGCAAAGTATAAAATCTCCGGAATCCCGATTGTGGACGATGAGCATAAGCTGGTGGGCATTTTGACCAATCGGGATTTGCGTTTTGAAACAGACCATGACCAACTGATTGAAGATGTGATGACCAAGGAGAACCTGATTACCGTTCCGGTTGGAACGACCTTGAAGGAAGCCGAATCGATCTTACAGAAACACAAAATTGAAAAATTGCTGGTGGTTGATGGCAACGATTCGCTGCGAGGTCTTATTACGGTCAAAGATATCCAGAAGCGGAATCAGTATCCCCATGCGACCAAGGATGAACACGGGCGGCTGATTGTCGGGGCGGCAGTCGGAGTGGTGCCGGAATCCCTGGAACGCGCGGAGTTATTAGTGGAGAGCTCGGTCGATGTTCTGGTGGTTGACACCGCACACGGCCACTCCGAACGGGTGATCGGGATGGTGAAAGAACTGAAAAAACGATTTCCAAACACCGAAATTATCGCTGGGAATGTTGGCACCGGGCAGGGAACGCAGGCACTCATCGATGCCGGGGTGGATGCCATCAAGGTTGGCATTGGCCCGGGATCCATCTGCACCACCAGAGTCGTTTCCGGAGTAGGGGTGCCACAGATCACCGCCATCACTGATTGTGCCAGTACAGCGGCAAAAGAAGGCATTCCCGTTATTGCCGACGGCGGGATACGTTATTCGGGGGATATTGCCAAGGCGCTTGCGGCGGGAGCAGATACGGTGATGATAGGATCGCTTTTTGCCGGAATGGAAGAAAGTCCGGGAGAAACGATCCTGTATGAGGGGAGGTCCTACAAGACCTATCGCGGGATGGGATCTGTCGGCGCCATGAAAGAGGGCAGCAAAGATCGATACTTTCAGGATATGCAGGATGAATCCACCAAACTGGTCCCTGAGGGGATCGAGGGGATGATCCCGTACCGTGGACCGGTAAGCGATACTATCTACCAGCTGGTCGGGGGAGTCCGTTCTGCCATGGGTTATTGCGGGGCAGCAACGCTGCCTGAATTCAAAAGGGAAGCCGAATTTATTCGTGTCAGCCCGGCGGGTGTGCGGGAAAGTCACCCGCATGATGTGAAAATCACCCAGGAAGCACCGAATTACAGGGTGGATATCTGATACATTAAAAAATATGACTATTAAGTTAGCTCAGGAATGCCATGGTCTGGATTCTCAACGTGCATTGTAGAGCCGTTTCATGAAACGGCTTTACTACTCCACGGGTTTCGATGCCCCAAGTTCATTGCTCTCCT
>DATFLS010000545.1:0-2884 GCA_035267465.1 bacterium | reverse complement strand
GCATGAAACTTTTGCACTCGCTCCGAACATCTCGTTACTGTTTGACCTGCAGCTCACCAGAAAACAATACCGGTTTCAGAACGAGAAGTATCTCAATCATGAGTTCGAGATCCCGTACCTGTTTATTAATCCCAGTGCCGGGGTGAATGTCAATTTCACGGATCGGTTCAACGGCTATATCAACCTGTCCCGTACGACCAGGGAGCCCAGACTGAAAAATTACTACGACGCGGCCGAGGCCAGCCAGCCCGCCGCCTGGGGAACAGTAGACCCAAAGTTTGGGACGAATGCTGACGGATCGTATGATTATAGTAATCCGTTGGTGAAACCCGAAACCCTGTATGATCTGGAGTTGGGTATCGGATACCGGACATCGAGTCTTCAATGGAATGCGAATATTTATTACATGGATTTTCGCAATGAGATTGTCAAAAACGGGCAGTTGGATCGGTTCGGGCAGCCGGTTACAGGTAATGCAAAAAGAACGCGACATTATGGTCTGGAGTTGTCCGGAACCTGGCAGATGTTTCCATCTCTGCAGGTCAGTGGAAATACCTCACTCTCCCGGAATAAGTTCGTAGAATTCACCAGCTTCGGATGGGGAAGTCAGCAGACACTGGACGGGAATACGATCGCCGGCTTCCCGGGAACCATGGCGAATGTGCGAACCCGATATACTCGGGGACCATTTTTCCTGGTGCTGGAGGGGCAATATGTGGGGAAGCAGTACACGACGAATTTCGAAGACGACGGACCCGCGGTGGATGCGTATACCGTCTGGAATTCACGGATCGGATACCGGATTCCGCTGAACGGGACCACCCTGCGAACAACATTTACCATCAATAATTTGTTTGACGCCCTGTATGCAACCCATGGTGAAGGTGATGACTTCTTTCCCGCAGCTCCCCGCAGATATTTCTTCAGTCTGCAGTACGAGATCTGACTCTGTCGGTTCGAAAACAGGAGATGGCATCTGAGCCGCAGGTGTCATCTCCGGTTCCTCCTTGTTCGGTCCGGGTAAGCAGAAACCCTTCCCAGGCACGGGAACTCACTGGACCCACACTGATCGGCAGATCCTGAACGGTGGAGAAAAAAAGAAATGCCAATATTGGGGTGAAAATCTCCCGGAGATATTGTATCATTCTGTGCAGAAGCAACGTAAAAAATCCGAAAGTAGTCAGGAGGGCATTTATGGAGTATGTGCCGTTCGGGACCACCGGGGTGAAAATTTCATCACTGGGTTTCGGCACCATGTCATTTGGCGGTGATGCGGACGAGACAATGTCCGCTCACCTGTTCAGCCGGTGCCGTGATGCGGGGATCAACGTCTTCGATTGTGCGAATGTTTACCAGGACGGCAGGGCGGAACAAATTCTTGGTTCGCTGATCCGGGAGTGCCGGGATGAGGTGTTGATCACCAGCAAAGTGTTTTTCCCCGCCGGTGATAATATCAACGATCGGGGAGCGTCGCGGCGGCACATTGTCCAGGCAGCCGAACGCAGTTTGAAACGGCTGGATACTGACTATATCGATATATATTTTCTCCATCGATTTGATCCGGATACTCCGCTGGAAGAAACGCTCCGGGCGCTGGATGACCTTATCCGAGCCGGGAAGGTTCTCTATCTCGGCGTCAGTAATTTTGCCGCCTGGCAGATAATGAAATCCCTGGGAATATCAAATTTACATGGCTGGAATCGGGTGGTGTGTGTCCAGCCGATGTATAACCTGGTCAAACGACAGGCGGAGGTGGAAATCCTGCCACTGGTCCGATCCGAACAATTGGCTGTAATGCCGTATAGTCCGCTGGGTGGCGGGTTATTGACCGGCAAGTACGGTGTGAATCGCCGGCCGGAGTCTGGCCGGCTGGTGGAAAACGAGATGTATCGGAGGAGATATGAAGATGCCTGGATGTATGATGTGGCCGATCGGTTCACGGAGTTCGCCCGGGAACAGGGGTTTGCACCGGCCGCTCTGGCCATCGCATGGGTGGCCGGTCACCCTGATATCACGGCTCCGCTTCTGGGAGCAAGAAATCCGGGCCAGCTGGAAGGAGCTCTCCAAGCATTGGAAATCGATATGACAGAGGATCTTCGCAAGGCGATCTCGGACCTGTCCGTCGAACCGCCGCCGGCCACCGACCGCATTGAGGAGCGGAAAGGACACACCTATAAATCGACCTAGTCTTTCGGGTCTTCCGCAAAGCCCGCTCGATGAATTTTCGGGAGGAGCGAGACTGATGGCTCCCCGATTTCTCATCTATGGTATCCGACAAACCGAATTTTCCCATGAATTGTCGTGTTTTTTTCTGTATAATTCACCAACGAGAATACCGGATATTTTCGTAGATTTTACTTGACTTGGATTATTGATAAACTAAAGAAGAATAGCACGCTGAGAATATATAGAAAAGAGGAAAGAGCAATGAGAAAAGAGTGTTTCGTGTCATCACTCTCGGCACCCAAAAATCACCTTCTCTCTCTGGTTAGCTGTTGGGGGACTCTTTCCTTATTCCTCTTTACTCTTAACTTTTTCCGTGGCCATCCAGATTTTCTGTGTTCATCTCCCAACGGGATCCCCTTGGGATTTGTGCCATTTTTGTATGAATTATCCAGGTTAAATGGTTCGATGGATGCAGAAGTGAAGTTCACCTTGAAACCAGCATCAGGATAAATTACTTGGCACAGAAGTTTCTCTATCTCATTGACGGCTCGGCCCTGGCATATCGGGCGTATTATGCCTTTATAAGAAACCCCCTCACGACCAATGATGGGCGCAATGTTTCCGCTATTTTCGGATTCGTCAATTCGCTGCTCAAGATCTTGCGGGATGAACATCCGGATTATATCGCGGTGGTGTTTGATACACCGGAGGAAACCTT
>DATFLS010000544.1:0-3391 GCA_035267465.1 bacterium | reverse complement strand
TTTTTCAGGATACTGGTACGGCCCGAAGTTATTAGACGCTCTGGAGATAATCACCGGGATGTCGTAGGTTTGGGCATAGGCGTAGGCCAGACGGTCGGCGCCCGCCTTGCTGGCGGCATAAGGATTACCGGGCATCAGCGGTGATTCTTCGGAGAACTTGCCGCTCTCGATACTGCCGTAGATTTCATCGGTGGAAATCTGAAGAAATTTCTGCAGACCGAATTCTCTGGCGGCCTCCAGCAGCCGGTAAGCGCCGTAGATATCGGTGTGAATAAAATCATCGGGATCGCCGATGGACCGATCGACGTGGCTCTCGGCGGCGAAATTGACCAGGATGTCCGGATGGTGATCACGGAAAATCGTCCCGACCACTTCTGCATCGCAGATATCTCCCCGGATGAACCGATAGCCCGGTGCCTCTTCGATATCCCGCAGATTGGCGGGATTGCCGGCGTAGGTGAGTTTATCCAGATTCACCACCTGCACATCCGGATAGCGCTCCATGAGGTACCGGATAAAATTACTGCCGATGAATCCGCATCCGCCGGTAATAAAAAATATTTGATCGGCAATGGTCATCGATTCTTTCTCTCCCAATCGTATGGGATTTCATCAGTATCGAAAGGCAATCGGTACTCATCCGGATCGTCGTGATTATACGGTTGATTCACCACACTGATTACCAGGGATTCCGTCTCCGAGATCCCCTTCCAGCCATGATAGACGTAGGGAGGAATGCTCACGATCATCATGTTGTGATCGCCGATGTAGAATTCGCCCACTTCTCCGTGGGTCGGGCTCCCGTCTCTGGCATCATAGAGCGCCAGTTTGATCATCCCGGAGACACAGCAGACGGCATCGTGCCGCTGCTCCTTGTGATAGTGCCAGGCTTTGACCACTCCCGGATAATTGGTGGTGAGGTACACCTGACCGAATCGGGTGAACATTTCGTCGTCCCGGCGCAGGATTTCGAACAGGCGTCCCCGTTCATCCGGGAGTACTTGCAGCTTCTTGGTCTGCACCCCGTCGATCATGAGAGTTTCTCGCTATAGGTTTCTCGTCCCACGCAGGCATACTTGAATCCGATCTGGCGAGCGGTATCAGGATCGTAGAGATTACGGCAATCCACCAGAATCGGCTCCTGCATTAACTGTTTCACCCGGGCCAGATCGATGCCACGAAATTCGTTCCATTCTGTCAGGACCATTACGGCATGAGCGTCCGTGACACTGTCATACAGATCGTCCACATATTCCAGATCCGGGTGGATTTTTTTCATAGAGTCGATTGCGACCGGGTCGAATGCTTTGATGTTCGCCTTAACTGCCTTCAATCGGTTTATTATCGGAAGCGATGGCGATTCCCTTACATCATCGGTTCGCTGCTTAAAGGCCAATCCCAGGAGAGTCACCGTCTTGCCCTCCAGATCCGGCAGCAGCGATTGCAGTTTCTCGAACATGCGCAGTTTCTGGGCTTCGTTAACCTCGGTGACCGCCTGAATTAACTTCGCCCGATATCCCATTTTTTCACCGATGGCCTGCAGCGCCCGGACATCTTTGGGAAAACAGGAACCGCCAAACCCGGGTCCGGGATGCAAAAACTTGGGGGAGATCCGGCCATCCAATCCCATGGTTTTGGCCACGACATGGACATCCGCGCCCACCTGATCGCAGAGATTGGCTATTTCGTTGATGAAGGTGATTTTAGTGGCCAGAAAGGCATTGGAAGCGTATTTAATGAGCTCGGCAGTGGCAATATTTGTAAAGATAAACGGGGTTTCAATGAGGTATAACGGGCGATAGATTTCCTGCATGATTCCCTGCCCCTGTTCGGTTTCGGAACCGATGACCACCCGGTCCGGATGCATGAAATCGTACACTGCGGAGCCCTCCCGGAGAAATTCGGGATTACTGATGACCTCAAAACTGCTGCCCTTCTGGGCCACATTGCCAATGATCCGTCGTATTTCCGCACCGGTTCCCACCGGTACCGTGCTCTTGGTCACAACAAACTGGTGGCCGTCCAGGTTTTTTCCGATGGTCTCGGCAACAGTGAACACCTGGCTCAGGTCTGCCTGGCCATCTTCTGCGGAGGGGGTGCCGACTGCAATAATCACAAGTTCGGCGTCCCGGATACCGGCCTCAACATCCACCGAGAAATGCAGCCTCCCGGCCCGGACATTCTTCCGGACCATCTCAATCAGACCCGGCTCCCAGATGGGCAGTGCGCCCTTTTTCAGCGTTTTGATTTTCTTGTGATCGATATCCAGGCAGGTCACTTCATTGCCAAAATCCGCCAGTCCGGTCCCGGAGACCAGTCCGACGTAACCCGTTCCAATGACTGCAATTCTTCGCACAGATCACTCCTCACTTAACCAATGCAGGCGAATACCTAGTTTCCTTTGAAAATTTAAAGCATTGTAGAAAAATCTCATACGAATATCAACCATTTCTTTCGCCTCATAACAGACCGCTTCTTCGGCGTATCCACCAGTCCACTGCAAACATAACCACCAGCACCCCCCAAATCCAATAGGTTGATCGCAGTTGCAGAGAATGCTGGCGCGCCTCCCGGATCACCGGGGCTCCGGCAATCGGTTCAGTCGGGAAATTTCGGATATCTGAGAGCGACTCCGCGGAATACTGCGCGCCGATGGTTTGTAACCGCGCGGGATCGCCCTGGGCGCCGCTCATCTCGAGGTTGATCTCCGGTATGCGGAATGCCGAGGACATCACCTCCAATGTGTCAGTCGGGGTGTATGCTCTGGTCCGCAGCCGATACTCGCCGGGAACCCGAATTTTTTCCTGATACACGAATGTCTCTCTATTTCGGGAATATAAGCTCCGGTGAGCGATCTGTCCGGTGGAATCCACCACTTCTCCTGACACTTTTGCCATTTCGGCCGGCTGCATCGCGGTTGTATAGACCTGCGCTTCCGCACGCAGCGAATTTTGTGCATCCACCTCCGTCCAGACCTGCAGCCGGTCAGAGGGAGAGGATTGCAGAATCCAGTAAAAGAGCTGCGCCAGCGCCTTCCGGTACAGATGCTCCGGGAGTGACCGGCCAGCCTGCTCCTCCATCTGTTGTTTCGCGAAGTCCCACCGCCACAGGTGTTGCCCCAGGATATGGATCAACTTCAGATCGCCGCCCTCCCGGAATGTGATAACGGGAGCCCCCGACTCCGCTCCCCGCAAAATCACTCGCTGCGATTGTTCCGCTAATCCGGGGGTCGGGAGCGTCCAGACAGGCGGCAACCGTTCCCAGTCTGACACGCGCTGAATCACAGAAATCAAAGGATTGTTGGTGCGGTTTGTGATCCGGACTCCTTCTTCGATCCAGTCGTCGGGAGCTGCTATATCCAATCCTGCTATCTGCCCCCGGGAATCGGCCT
>DATFLS010000543.1:0-6182 GCA_035267465.1 bacterium | reverse complement strand
CGGAGGTGTATTCGGCATCCGATCGCGAAGCCATTGAACAGTCTGTGGCCGGGAGTGCGGATTTTATCTTCACCTTCCCGGAGTGGAGCGCCATGAACCGGGCCATGCTCCGGGCGGAGAGTTTTATGGCTGCAGCCCTGGCATTTCCGAAACACCCTCACGCAGACGATTGGCGGAAGATGGCGGAAATTCTCGCTGATGATTCCCTGGGGAAATGGGAGATCGAGGATGCACAAATCTATCATGCCGTATGGTTGAAAGCGTACATTCACTACCTGGATCTCACCGGGCAGGATCGGGTGTTCCGTTCTCCCATGATGCAGTATTACTTCCGGTATTTCGTGAGCCTGTTGACGCCCAATCGGATGATCCCCGAATTCGGCGACGGGCGCTGGAACCTGAATATCCGGGATTACTGCGAAGTGCTGGAACACGGTGCGAAGGAGTATCAATCCGGCGAGATGCAGTGGGCTGCGGATGAGATCTTCCGCAATATCGTCCGGCGAAACTATCCGAACGGGGGACCAGACTCAGGGAGAGCGTTCGATAGTCCGGATCTCAGGTTCGCACAGCTTCTGATTGAACGGTTGCAGAACCGGGATCCGACCGTTGAGACGGAAGTGCCTGAGTTCAGTTCCGGCGACGCCCTGGAAGGAGTGATCAGCAAAAAAGTTGTTTTCAGGTCCGGCTGGGAGGAAGATGCCGCTTATCTGCTGTTGAATTACAAAGATGAAGGGTACTACAGTGTTCACCAGAAGGATTACTTGAAGCGTACTCTTGCGGTGGAAGAAGAAAAAATGCATCACGGCCACTCCGACGAGAACAGTATCTGCCTTTTCATGCAAGACGGAACGGTGCTGTTATCGGATGGCAACTACCGGGAGGTGGCGCCCAGCGGAAAATATGGCGCCTTCCGGGCGGATATCTTTCATAACCGGGTGGTGGTACGGGCCGAAAAAAAATCGCCGGGACAGCCCTTTTTCGAGATCCTCCGCAATTCCGGCGCCTACAATGACGACGTGCGCACCTCCAAGATTGACTTTCAAACTTTCCCGGAGATAGAGTATTCCCGCACCCGGCTGGAAGATATGAAAAACCACTATCGCTGGGATCGCACATTACTCAGGCACCGGAAGGAGGATTATTTCATCATGATGGATGCATTGAAGTTTTTCCGGTCCGATTATTACACGGTGGTGAATCTGCTACACACCAGGAAGATCCTGGATCGCGGGGAGAACTGGTACCTGACCCGGATTGATCAACTGGCGGGGGAGTATCCCAATCAGGGAGATCTGAATCTTCTGGTCATTTTTCTCCGGGATTTGGATAGTGGCCTGCAGGAAGAATGGCGGGATCTGCAGGAGGAGCTGGCCGTGTTTCAGGGGGACTCCCGGTATTATGATGCGGGCCTGGTGGAGTCGTTCGTGACCGTGCTGTACCCTCTTGAACCGGGCGCGGATCCGGAGAGTGTGGTCCGGCGGTTTCGGCTGATCAAAGATGATCTGAATGGGGTGGCAGTCCGGGTGGATTCGGGAACCGGCACGGACCTCTGCGGGGTGAAACTGGCTCTCGATTTGGATCTGCTGGCAGAAGATGTGCGTCCTCGATATAATTATCAATCCGGGAAGTTGGTTTACGGACCGGTGGAGACCGACGCGGATATGTTTTTCCTGAATACCTCAGGCGAATCACCCCGCTACTCGGCCACCAACCTGGTGCGCTTCGTATACGAAGATAACGTGCTGTTCGACGCCCCGGAGAGCAACTTCTTCCAGGTGTGGGGCCGATCCGACCACGTGGGCCGGGCGAAATGGCGGCGATGGGGGAATTATTGAATCGGGTGTGATATCGCTGCTCCACCAAAGAGTTGATTCCTGGTTACCTGAGCATGAAAAATATCAGCACCTGGCCAGACAAATTGCCAATTGAATCAGGGGAAACTATCTTTGAGATGGCTGGTATGATCAGGGTAATTCAGAACCAGCAGAAGACTATTTAATAGGCAAAGTGTCCGGGGAGTCGAGGTGGCAGAGTCGTAGCTGAGTATCGAGATTTATATGAAGGGATCGCGATAGAATACTACGGCGGTTCGAACAACTTGTAGGTAATGCGGTGCTGAAAGGAGTATTCATGCAGACCATTCCAAAGAATCTTGTGGCGCTCGGTTTTGATCAACGGTTTCAGCAGAATATTACTCTGAAGAATACCGATGAATTCGAAATTGCCAGAGTGACAGTGGTGCAGAAAAACAGCTATGTGATCAGCGATGGGGAGTCTGATGTTTTCGCCGAACTCATTGGAAAGATGCTGTATAGCGCAGAATCGTCCCTGGACTATCCGACTGTCGGCGATTGGGTTCTTGCCCAATTTCATAACCAGCGGACATTCGCGCTCATTCACGACCTGTTGCCAAGGATTTCGCTGCTGAAAAGAAAGACGCCGGGGAATACCATCGATTTTCAGTTGATTGCGGCCAACATTGATACGGCGCTCATCATACAATCTCTGGACGAAGATTTTAATCTCAGACGACTGGAACGCTATCTGGCGATGGTATCCAACGGCGGCGTCCAACCTGTGGTAGGTCTGAGTAAAAGCGATCTGGTTTCCTCTGAGCAAATTTCCCATCGTACGGATGAAATCAAAGCCAGTATGCCGCATCTGGAGATTATACCCTTCAGCAACCTGAACGAGGAATGGGAGCAGATCAGGGACTGGTTACACTCCGGCCGCACCTATTGTTTATTGGGGTCTTCAGGCGTCGGCAAGACAATGCTCTTAAACAATTTGATTGGGGACTCAGTATTTGCCGTAAAGGAAGTGAGAACAAAAGACGGGAAAGGAAGACATGCGACAACGTCCAGGCAATTGATCCAGCTGGAAAGTGGGGCAATGATCATCGATACGCCGGGGATGCGGGAACTCGGAATTTTTTCGGTGGAGGCTGGTATTGAGGCTACGTTCCCGGAGATAGTTACGCTCGCCCGGAGCTGCAAATTCAAGGATTGTACGCATGTTCATGAAACTGATTGTGCAGTATTGGAGGCCCTTGAAACAGGGCAACTGTCCGAGAACCGATATCGGAATTATCAAAAAATGATGAAGGAATCTGCGTACTATGAGATGTCGTATGTCGAAAAAAGGCGGAAGGATAAGGAACAAGGGAAATTCTATAAACAGGTGATGCAGCACAAGAAGAATCGAAAATAGTATTTAATACGACGCGTGAACCCGGATGATCCTAGAGAGGAGCACCGGATTATGTGGCGAGCATATAGGTACACATCAGGCTCACACCAAATTTATTGTTTTCATGGTAGCATAAACTTCTGAGGAGAAAGCGCATGAAGCGAATAACCAGACGACAATTTCTGATAAATTCAGGGACTGCAGCGAGTGTACTGTGGGTGCCGCACGTTATATTCGCAGCAGCCAATCAGGAAATTTCATCACCGGCTGCCGTGGGCACCTTCGAATGTCTGGGGTTGTATTACTCTTCGCCGTTTCAGGGGGAGTGCCAGGTTCGGTATCGCCCGGTGAATACGTCCGACTGGCGGCAGGCATTTCCACTCTGGTATGACGATCAGGAAAGCCAGTACCGGGGGAGCCTGGCAGGCCTTGAACCGGACACCATCTATGATATTGAATTGCAGGCCGGCGGAACAACAGTGCCGTTCCGGGGACAAACCCGAAGTGACAATTTTCCGGTCGGTAAAGTGACCACGTTAGATTCCGGTACCTTGCATACCCGGATTGAGATCACCGAATCCGGAAAACCCGGGGGATATCATCTGATCCAACCGCCGGAAGGGGAGAGAACGAGCATCGATGCCCTGAATTTAACCGACTATAATATCGTGGTCGATGCTGATTACGTGATTATCCGCGGTCTGGAATTGAAGAATGCCGCCATCCATGGAATCCTCATCAGAGAGGGCCGGCACGATGTGGTGGTGGAAGAGTGCCGCATTACCTTCTGGGGGCGAATAGGCGGGCCCCGTTCCTTCGGGAACCTGAAGGGAGGCACCGATAGTGCCATCAATGCGGAATCCGGCGTTGCCAGACTGACCGCCCAGCGGAATTTGATCGAACATCCCCGCGGCGCCACCAATGACTGGCGCACCGGTCATCCATCCGGCCCGCAGGGGATCAGTCTCTGGGAGAGTGCCGGTGGGCATGTGATCCGCTATAATGAGATCTGGTCGTCGGAAGACCACGGCTACAATGATATCATCGGAGGCGGCAGCAATTTTTCCCGGGTAGGCAACCTGAACAAGGATTCCGATGTCTATGGGAACATTCTTCGGAATGCCTGGGATGATGCCATCGAGAGCGAAGGGGCCAATATGAATGTCCGTATCTGGGGCAATTATATGGAAAAATATTATCAGGCGATTGCTGTTGCCGGGACTTCCCGGGGCCCAATCTATATCTACCGGAACATCTGCGGTGAGAGCAGGCGGCATCATGACGATCCCATGGGAGGCAATCTGATTAAAACCTCAGGGCGGGATGGATTTCAGCATGGACAGAAATATATCTTTCATAACACGGTATTGCAGCCCGGGGGACCTCACGACATTATTCCGAGTTCGGACACCCGGAATGTGATGAGCCGGAATAATATCTTTGACTGCCCCGGCAGGCTGGCGCCGGACTGGGAGGGAGATGCCGGCAACGATTTTGACTATGACATGTTTAACGGGCGCGCCCGGGGCGGAGCGCAGGAGGAGCACGGGACCACCATCGGCTCCCGGGGTCACGCCGCTTTTACGTCTTCCTCCCGGTACCGGCTGGAGTTCTATCCGGCATCCACCACGACCGAAGTGCAATATATGAAGTACGAGACGAAAGTAGACGGAACCACAATCCGGATAACTGATCCCATGCTCACTGTGCCCAATCCGGTCATCGACAACGGGCAGGTGCTGCCTGGATTTAACGACAATTATTCAGGAGCTGCCCCGGATATGGGGGCATTTGAAACCGGACGGCCACCGCTGGAGTTTGGCCGGCGGGCGTACCTCGGACATCACGAAGGATGGGCTCCCTGGGAGCGGTTTTAATAGCAATACTGTCGACAGGTGAGATATTCATTTCGGTGGTCTTTGTCAATAAAAATATGAGCAAAATTCTCATGTATATTCTTATTATGAAAAATTTTTCCCCAGTTGATTTAGACCTCCATGCTCAATTTCATGCAGTAAATATGAAGGTTCTGGTCTTGGCCATTCGATTCTTCTGTCAGGATACGAGGAGTATCGATTTCTTCACTATCTCAAATATGAGTATCCGGGGATACGCAAAACTTAACTTCGCCGCAGGTTGTTAAAAATCACGATACGCCTTGTGTCAATAGTGCCGGTATATCGCTTTCTAGGAAAGGGAAAAATATGAAATCATTTGCAATTATCTTTACGAACAGGTTCATTGAATCAGAAACATTTTATTAGCAGGAATCCGACGTCTGTTCAGTTAACACCATAAGAAAGGTTTAGGATAAGGAGAAGCACTATGGGAACGAGTCGGCGTAAATTTTTACAATTAGTCATGGGTTCCGGTCTGACCGGGTTATTGATAGGAGAAGTCGGGAGCACCACACCATCTGATGTAGGGTTTACCCCGTTCGATAAACACACACGCATTGATATTGGCACGAGGGGAAGCGCACTAATAGAGAAGGCGTATACGATTGGACATGAATATGAAGAACAACATGGCGGATGTGCCCGATGTACGGTTGCTGCTCTCCAGAATGTTCTTCCGTTTATCCAGGAAAATAATGATGTGTTTCGAACCGCGTGTTGTTTAGATGGGGGAGCGACTCCGACGAAAAGAGCGAACTGCGGCGGATTCACGGGGTCGGGTATTATTATCGGTTATGTATGTGGTACGAATGCCTTTGGAGATACAGACTTAGGTCACAGACTAATGCGTGAAGTCCATGGGAAATTTGCGCAAGCATACGGCAGTGTTTTATGTCAGGAGGTCCGGAAAAAGAATCATGATTGTCCGGACGTAGTCGGGAAGGCGGCATGCTGGACCACTGAAATAATACTGCGGCAATTTGCGAACTATGAACAGAACGGTTGAGATTATCTACACTTGTTGTGTGACAATAAGTTAATCTATGTCTGACGTGGTTGAACGGTCCTTTTTCGAAAAATTCATTATGATAT
>DATFLS010000542.1:0-4008 GCA_035267465.1 bacterium | reverse complement strand
GACGTCTCTTCCGATACGAGAACGTCCGGGTGACGTATTGCCGGCAAATCTTCACATACGAACACGCAGTTTTAAAGGAAAACTAATGGTGTACGGTTTCGTTGTACACTCTCAATTCGTTACTCGTACCGGAGAGACACGATCGGATCCTGCGACGCAGCCCTTCTCGCCGGAAAAATACCGAACACTAATCCCACGGACACGGACACGACCACCGACACGATCACGGAGATTGGTGATACAATCGTCAAAATACCTGTAAACCGCTCTATACCGGAGCTCATCATAAAGCCGAGCATAATCCCGGCGATTCCCCCGGTGATGGATATCGACACGGCTTCACCGATAAATTGCAGAAGGATATCCAGCTGGGTGGCTCCGATGGCCAGCCGGATACCTATCTCTTTAATGCGTTCCATCACCGATGCCAGCATAATGTTCATAATCCCGATTCCCCCCACGATGAGGGAAATGGAAGCGATGGCCCCCAGGACAATATTAAAGATCGTCCTGGTTCGCTTTTCCTGTTCGAGCAGCATCTCCGGGATGACAATCTGAAAATCCACAATATCATTATGGCGGCGTTCCAGCATCCGGGAGAGCACATCGGAGATCGTGGACATGTATCGGACTTCATCCACTCTGACCACCAGCCGATCCAGCTGGTGGTAATTCCGCTCCTCCGCCGTCAGGGTTTCCGTATCATTCTGGTTCCGGGCGGCCGCCATGATATCGTCCCGGGTGACCACCGCCCGATTCCGGAATCGCAGCAGCATCGTGTTTATCGGGGTATAGATATCCATATTAAAATCCCGGATTCCCAGATGCTGGATGTTACTTTGTGAAATATGGCGTCGTTCCAGTACTCCGATCACTGTTAACCAGAGATTACCGGCCTTAATTCGCTTGCCGATGGGATCTTCCTGCGGAAAAAATTTGGCACTCACCGAATTCCCAATGATACATACCGGCAGGGAATTTTCCTGCTGATATTCGGAAAAGTAATTCCCGCGTTCCAGGATGAAGTCCGACGTATCGAAGTATTTGGAAGTCACGCCAACCAGCTTGGCGCTTCTGCGCAATCCTGCACGGATAGTGACGGTTTCCACCACCACCTCCGGACTGACATAGTCCACATGCGGAACAATGTTCTCGATACTTTCACAATCGGTGAGGGTGAGTCCGGGCGAGAAACGTTTTTTCTCGGTCTTGGTCTGGTCTTCCTCCTCGGTTACTTTGCCTTCTTCCTGCTCCACTACCGGTGTGATGATGACGTTATTTGTGCCCAACAGCCGGATTTGCTCCAAAATTTCCTGCTGCGCACCGGTGCCGATGGCCAGCATCGATATCACCGAGGCCACACCAAACAGTATGCCCAGCGAAGTCAGGAATGCCCGGAATTTGTTCTGATAAATCGCCTCCACGGCGATGAGAAAATTGTAGGGGAGTTTCTGCCACATAATGGGGAAGACTTTCTCGTATCTCAGACGGGTTGTTCTGGCTCGGGAAGCCGGACGACTTTCAGATCTTCGGCGTTCTCCGGGGTGGAGATGTAGATGCGATGCTGATCCGTTATCCCTTCCTGAATAACGGCCTCGTTCTCATTGAATAATCCGAGGCGCACCTCCTGTTTGACCGATCCGCCGTCCTCTTTTCTATACACAAAAGTAAGACTATCCTCCGTGTGGATACATTCCAGAGGAAGGAACAGGGCATTGTCCACCTCATCAACCACGATCTCGTTACTGGTCGTCATCGCCGGGCGGAGCGTGGTATCCGCTTCATTCACCACAATCCGGATTTCAAAGACTTTGGAATCGGAATTCGGCCGCTGTTCTCCGACATTGGCGATATCCGTCACCTGGCCGGTGAGTTTTTTCCCCGGATCCGCATCCAGCCCGATATTGACATGCTGGCCCCGGCTGATTTTCTGGATATCCACTTCGCTGATGTATACCAGAGATTCCATCACGCTCAAATCCGGGAGTGTGGCCACCACCGGATCCCAGGCCCGGATCTGGGTATTTTCCGTGATTTTCCTGCCATTCCATTCTTTGGCATAGATCACCATGCCGTCTCCGGGAGCATATACGGTGAATTCACGCATGGTCTGCATATACAACTCCAGCCGGTCCTTGACCTGCTGGAGGTCAGCCTCCACTTCCGACATCTGCGCTATGGACTGTTCCACCTGGGTTTGGTAATTCTTCACAGCCTGCTCGTACGCCCGCTCGGCCTTCTCATAGTTAATTTCGGCCTGCCGGCGGACTGACGGCGCCTCATAGACAGATTCTTCCATCTTCAGCTTGGATTCTTCCATGGCATACTGCAGGTTAATCAGGTTATCCCGCGCCCGGGAGAGGGTTAAGGTGGTATCCAGCTTGGTCTGCGTATAGAGCGATTGCGCTCTCTGTAAATCCAATTGCTCGTCTTTAATGCGGGTATTGATTTCCGAACGATCCAGTTCCGCCACAAAATCGCCTTTTTCTACCACCGTTCCTTCCGGCACCAGCCTGGTAATCGTCATCTGCGAAATCCGGGACGAACGCGCCGTCTGTGGCCCGTAAATGAGGATCGAGTTCTTCGCCTGGAGCTCTCCGGTAGCAGTGACGGTGACCCGGAATTCTCCCCGTTTTGGAGTAATAATCAGTTCGTTCCCGGATTCTGACTCAGTACGCCCGAATGCGAGCGCCAGCGCAATAAGCCCAATTACGCCGAAAAGGACACCAAAATATACACGCTTTCTCATAATAATTAGCCTTCACTTAAGATATCTCGTTTGTAAATTCCCAGCCCTGTTGCTGTGTAAATTGCTATATAAAAATTTCATCCGGACCTACGCAACCCAATTAAAGTTATAGTATTAATAATTGACGAACTGATTTGTTCCTGCAGATTTTTACTTCAGTGCACCCGGCTCTTTCCTGGCTGATTAACTACTTCTCGCAATGATTTTCGTAATAAGTTTGGTATCAACGCATTTGAGGACCAATATTTCGTCTGAAAATGCAAGAAATCATTGTAACTCGTACCTAACCAATGGTCATACTGACAGAAATTATCTGTTCAAAAGTCAAGTGCGAACTTAGTCCCTAGAGCATTATATGCTCGCCAGTTGGAGCCCGTTTTACCGCTGTTCCGCACATAGTATAATTCAAATTTCACCGCCCTGCAGAGCGGCGTCGAAATACCAAGGTGCATTCGGACTTGAGTGACTTCGCGTGCCGCCATCCTGTAAAAAATTTCAGCACTGATGAATGGATCAATGATGATATCGGATATGATCAGGTGTTTCTCGACACTGATTTTTTCGCGAAAGCGCCAGAACCGCTCACTTTCTAAATGCCTGTACTCTATTTTGCTCTGAACCTGATATCGAACCGTATTCTTATCCCAATGAATCTTTGGAACACAATCGAATCGATGCTCCCGCTGCCAGACGTTCGTCTCCTTTTTATCCTGGAACTTGTAGTGAACAGCGACATCAAAATTCGGAGAAAGGATGAACCCTATACCGGGAGTGTAGTTGTACTGTCCCAATTCCCTGGCGGCATCCGTAAATTTATGAGTAATACTTAATTGGAATTCCACTCTATTACTGAATCGATATTCAATTCCGAAATTATTCCAGTACTGGAACTCTGGCCCTGACAGGAGCAGCGCAGGCCATGCCAGCACAGCCACTGCCATCAATAGTTCTCGCACAGATTTCAAATTCTATCCCTGATCCCGTATAATATTGATGAGTCTGGTCTAAAAAGTGTAGCGGAAATATTTTGTATTTAACATATTAGAAATATAATAGCTATTGTTATTTTTTTACATAATATCATGTTTATTATTTTTTTGTATAATTCGTGATAATTCGTGTTCATTCGTGGTTTCTATATTGATCTCATAGATAATTGAGGAAATGAATTATGTCTAAAATCAAGTATCAACAAATCGGAGGGATTTTCTGGCTGATTGTGTTCGGGAGCATGAGTTCTCTCATGTTTCTGTATTTCA
>DATFLS010000541.1:0-3924 GCA_035267465.1 bacterium | reverse complement strand
AGGTTGAAACCGCACTGAAGGCGCAGTCACCTATGGAGCACCTCACCCGTGTGGAATTGACACGACTGGCCGATCAGGTCTACTCTTCTCTGGTCAGGCGGCTGATGATTGAGAAAGAACGATTGAGTGGTTGAGAAACCTGGAAACATCCGGCAGGGAACATGGAAAAGCTGACTATAAGATTCACTGATAAGAAGATGAAAGACAAAAATCCGATTGAGGTGTTGTTCAATCCCTCGGAATACACGGTGGAAGACAGCAGCACCTGGCAGGATTTTAAGAAGCCCCGGGAAAATCCGGAGCTGCAATACACCGGTGGCGCCAGAAAGACCATTTCCATGGACCTGTTTTTCGACACCTATGAAACAGGAGAGGATGTCCGGGTATATACCGGGGAGATCGCCCGGTTGTTGGTGCCCACGATCAACGATGGTGGGCAGGGAAAGCGGCCCCCGAAGGTGCGACTGAGCTGGGGGAAGGCGGACCCTCATCCCGATACCGGGGTGTTCGCTTTTGAGTGGGTGCTCGAAAAACTCACCCAGAATTTCACCCTGTTTACGGAAGACGGCATGCCGGTTCGGGCAACTCTCACGGTCACTTTCAAAGAATTCGTGCTTCCCAAAGATGAGGCCAAACGAACGCCGAGGCGCAGTTCGTTTCCGGTGCAGACGTATACCATCAAAGCCGGCGATACCCTCAGCGGGATTGCTGCCGATCTCTGGGAGAATCCGTCCAGATGGCGTGTTATCGCAGAGAAGAATGAACTGGATAATCCCCGGTTACTGGAAACCGGACAAATATTAATTGTACCTGCAATCGATTAGGTTGAAAGGGATCGCTGACTATGCCGGATCCGGCATTAGAAAAAAATCGGACTGTTCCGGAATTACAAATACTGGTTGACGGATCTGAGATCCCGCTGGAGGTCGATCTGGATATCCAGGAGGTCATTGTTTCGGACCACGCGGAGGGCGCCAGCTGGTTCTCGATACATCTCAGTACCCTGAACTCCGACACCCAGGAATTTAAATATATCGACGAGCCACTGTTTCAGGAAGGGGTAAAAGTCGAAGTGAAGCTGGGGTATGATAACAACCTGACCAGCTTGATCCACGGAGAAGTGACCTCTCTGGAACCGATGTTTAACATGGATGAAGCCATTACGTTCCGGGTGCAGGGTTACGATTCCCTGCATCGCTTTCGGCGCGGACGGAAGACCAAATCGTATCTGGAAATGAAAGACAGCGACATCGCCAGGCAGATCGCCTCCAATCTGGGTTTGAGTGCACAGGTGGAAGATACTCAGGTGACCCATGAGTACATCCTGCAGCAAAATCAAACCGACATCGATTTTCTGATGGAGCGCGCCCGACGCATTCGCTATGAACTGGTGATTGAGGATACCACGCTCCATTTTCGTCCGGCCGCCAATGATGAGAGTGAAGTGGTTACCCTGGAATATGGTTTAACGCTGCAGTCATTTTATCCCCGTCTCAACACACTGTCCCAGGTCAGCGAGGTGCAGGTGAAGGGGTGGGATCCCAAAACGAAAAAGGCGATCGTCGGAACTGCGGGGAGCAGTGATGCGATTTCAAAAATGAAAGGATCGGAACTGGGGGCGAGTATTACCGAGAATGCCTTCTTCCAGACAGAGCGGATCATTGTGGAGAATCCTGTTTTTACAGAAGGAGAGGCGAATCAGATCGCCAAAGGGGAATTCAACGAAATGACCGTGGAATTTATCACAGGCGAAGGGGAATCAGTTGGAAACGGCGATATTCGCGCAGGAGAAGTCATCGAACTGACCGGATTGGGGAAGCGGTTCGGCGGATACTATTACGTGACGTCTGCCAAACATGTTATCGATCCCCGGGGATACATCACCAAATTTACCGTGGAGAGGAATGCCACATGAATTTGCTGGAGCTGCTCAATAACCGGCCGGCCGATTATTCTCCCATGGGAAAAATATATGGTGTGGTGGTCGGTATTGTCACGGATAATCAGGATCCGGAGGGCATGGGCCGGGTGAAGGTGAAGTATCCCTGGCTGTCAGATGAAGAAGAAAGTTACTGGGCACGTGTCGCCACGCTGATGGCAGGCAAAGATCGGGGGAGTTTCTACCTCCCGGAGGTGGATGACGAAGTGTTGCTGGCGTTCGATCACGGAGACGTCCGCTTTCCGTATATCCTGGGGATGCTCTGGAATGGACAGGACACGCCGCGCTACACCAATGATGACGGGAACAACGATATCCGGGCAATCACCTCCCGGAGCGGTCATGAAATAATTCTCGATGATAATGATCAGAAGGGGAAAGTAGAAATTCATACCAATGCCGGCCACCAGGTCGTGCTGGACGATGCCTCCGGGGGTGAGAAGGTGACCGTGATTGACAAGACGGGCAGTAACAGCATCGAAATTGACTCGAACCAGAATTCCATAGCCGTAAAAAGCGGGATGAAACTGACTATCGAGTCCCAGATGATCGAAATTAAATCCGGGGGAATGATGAAGTTGGAAGCCACCGGAAACCTCACCATCAAAGGTGCGATGGTGATGATTAATTAATGCGGGATGGGAAGAGGAATGAAAATACCGGCGAATCTATTGCAGATAAAGGAATAACCTGAACCAGGAAGGGAGCACAACATTATGCCGATGGCGGCCAGAATGGGGGATCAGACCAGTCACGGAACTCCGTTAAGTCCGGGGCCGGGAAGTGTAAACGTATTGATCGGCGGCAAACCGGCCTGGCGGGCCACGGCAGATTTCCACACCTGTCCCCTGGTAACCGTGTTAGTGCCCCACGTGGGCGGAGTGGTGGCCATGGGCAGTACTACGGTACTCATTAATAACCTGCCGGCCGCAAGACAGGGAGATATGATTACCGAAAGCGGTCCCCCGAATTCCATCGTGCTGGGAGAACCAACCGTGCTGATCGGAGGATAACGTACATGGCCAAAGATTTCCTTGGAAAAGGCTGGAAATTTCCGGTACAGGTGGACGACATGGGCAGGATCGCGCTGTCCGAATATGAAGAAGATATCCAGGAAGCTATTCGAATCATTTTGTTGACTTCACTGGGAGAACGGGTCATGCGACCGGAATTTGGCGCCGGGTTGCATGATTACGTGTTCGAGACCATGAGTGCGACCAACATCGGAAATATCCAGACCGCGGTTCAGGACGGGCTTATCGAATGGGAGCCACGGATTGAGGTGCTCGCTGTGAATGTGGAGCCTGATCCCGGCGAAATTGGCAAATTGCTCATCGACATCGATTACCGGGTGCGAGCCACCAATACCCAGTTTAACCTGGTGTTTCCCTTTTACCTAGAAGAAGGATGATGCTCATACAATGGACCTGTCTTCTCCCAAAATAGATGAACGCACTTTCTCAGTCCTCCTGAAGCAGGCACAATCCCTGGCGCCGTTCTATACGCCGGAGTGGCGCAGCGGACGAACGGGAGATCCGGGGCAGGCGCTCCTGAATATCTTTCTCCATCTGCACGAAGAGGTAATCGGACATCTGAATCTGGCCCCGGATAATAACTTCATCGCTTTCCTGGACATGATGGGATTCGAGCTGTTGCCGGCGCAGTCTGCCCGGGCCGCTGTCACCTTCACCCTCACTCCGGGAACCACCGAAAATGTACGAATACCCTCGGGGACACTGCTAACGGGACAGGCCGCTGACGGAAGTGGGGAACTCCTTTTTCAAACAGAGAAGGACCTCCTGGTAACACCAGCCAGCATTCAAAAGGTGATCACCTATTCTGCCGGTGATGATAAGATCTACAACCATACCCAGGAATTTCAATCACTGCAGAATTTTACCATCCTGCAGGGGACAGACAAACAGGAGCACAGCCTGTATCTGGGGCATGCAGACTTATTTAATCAGGAGAGACCCGCCACTATT
>DATFLS010000540.1:0-2586 GCA_035267465.1 bacterium | reverse complement strand
AGGCCGAAGCAGGTTCGCTTGCGCTGCGGCTCGCCCCTGCGTCTTCTGAGGCTTCGCAGGTCGGGTCGCCCCTGGCTGCGCTCACGCGACTCCATGGTAAACAGGCAATGAACATGATAGACTCCTTTCAGTCTATAAGGAAACCCCAGGCTTTGCCTGGCGCACCGAATTATCACGAATTTGAAAAAACCAGAAACCAAACATGATATTAAAGAAACAACAATAGGGATTGTATTTCTAATATGACAAGCACCCAAAAGATTTCCGCTACACGCTTTCGAGCGGACTCATATATTTTCATGGCTATTAAATTTACTCAATCTGTGGAAACGACACAGGGCGGGATCGAGCCTCCGGGCTGGTAATCTGAGAGAGAAGTTGGCAAACCTCACCCCCAGTCCCTTTCCTTCCCCGTAGGGATGCCTTTGGCACGAATGGAGAGGGATGCCCGCCCTCGCTCTCCGTCCGCAACAGTTATCTGCGTACTGTCCAAAGTAATAAAGATTTTGCAGATCTGAATTGTACCGAGGATTCATTATCGCCGGGGATTCTGAGAAGGATCCCCGGCTGGCTCTGCGACGGTATCCCCCTGGATATATTGGTACTTAAGGAGTTGTGTAAAAGGAATACCTACTCTTGAATAAACGTTAAATCATTGATAACGGTTTAACAATGCTCAATATTGTCCACTTCCCACCTCTCTGTACTTATATACCCGGGTGCTGAGAATGGGGGCAACCCGCGGTCATCTCCCGACAGGTCGGGACAAGTTGTTTTTTCTGTGCAAATCTCCCAATGGGATCCCTCTGGGACGTGTGCTATTTTTTTCCCATGGGGATCCCGTTGGGAGATGCATGATTGAGGTTAAAAATAAAAATTCACCCCGCCTCCCAGAATAGTCCAGGCTTCGTCGTTCAGTCCAACCTCAACTTCCAGCAGCATCTCCACGGTTTGGCGAAAGGGGAAAGCGAATCCGACGGGGAGCCATATGGGAGTGCGGGTACCCGGATCGGTGAAAGTGACATCCATATCCAGCCCGCTGTACATTTGCAGACCCCGCGTTGAGGCAAAGGAAATATTCACGGTCCCGTCCAGCCCGACATTATGGAAGCTATGGACTCCCACGCCAAGGGATATCGCCGGATTGCGCGAATGCAGGTTCCATTCGAAATCGCCTCCGAAATAGGTCCGGTTTCCGAGGACGCCCAGCCTGGCCCCCAGATCGAAGCCGCTGGTCAACCCAAGTCCGCCGTGAAAGAACAGGTAAAAGTCGCTGTTTCCGTTCCGGTAGCTGTACACAACCGGTTCCACTCCGAACGAGGCCCGGCCGCTGCGAAGCGTCTGGCCTGTCCCATACACCTGAGCCTGCAGAACACATGGAACGCTGAATATAACTATCATAACGAGTGATGCCAGTTTCGTCTTCATGGTTCAGCCTTTCTATAACTTATGTTCCCGGATCCGAATTGCATTTCTGTCAGCCGTGGTCTGATACTATATATCGGCAGATTATCAAAAGGGTGCACCGGTGCGTTTCGGAACCGGAATAAAATAGGGTATGGCCCTGTATTACTTGGAATATATCAGGCAAACTGCTCTATAGATTGCGGAAGAGCAAGGATGGCGAAGCAATCCCGGCTCCGGGAGCTGATCATCAAATGGTTATCCCCCCGAACGAACTACCGGCCTTCTTTGAAGAGGCTAACTTCACCATCCTCGATTATTTCAATGATCCTGGACGCCTTGAATTGATCGCCATGTTCATCTGTCGCTCGGACAGTAATCGTATGTATTCCCCGGGGTGCATTTTCCGGCAGTGGAGCCTCCCAGAGATGCAGGGAATTCCGGGCCTCTCTGGATTCATACGCCGGGTCCTCTGCAAATAATTTCCGTATGTACGGATCTTTACTCACAACATTATTCATAGGTTTAAATCCGGAATCATCCCATTGATACTCCACCCGCCAGTGCGGGCCGGTGTTGAAGACATTGGCAGTAATTCGGGATGAGGAAAGCTCTTGCCGGGGAAGGAAGCCCCGGGGCGCGGAGATGCGGATCTGGAAGTCCTCATCCCGGCTGGCGGGTTTGAATCGCTGGGAATACTCCGTTCCCCGGAACTGAAAAATATGATACCCGTTCGGCACGCCGTCCCGCTGATCCGCAATCGGAATGCCCCGCTCATCTCCGGAGCCGCCCCACCAGGTCCCGCACACCGCAGCACAAGTAATATGTTCAACAGGATGGTCGCCCTCCCAACCGAG
Organism: bacterium; assembly: GCA_035267465.1. Lineage (GTDB taxonomy): Bacteria > Fidelibacterota > JAANXI01 > JAANXI01 > JAANXI01 > DATFLS01. The sequence continues at coordinate 325 of DATFLS010000540.1, read as the reverse complement.
CCGCTGGTCCACCAGAATCCGCTCCAGTAAATGATAATGGCCGGCCAGCATCAGCACCTGTTCACGCTCCTGCAAGACCCGGAATAACTCCCGCCCGTCTTTAAGGTTCACTTTCACTTCCACACTGTCCAACGCCACAACCGGCGCATGACCGGCAAGCACCAGGAGCTTCTCGTCCGGGACATGCGTCAGATGTTCCTCCAGCCAGTTCAGCTGCTGTTGACCCAACGCTTCCACATAATGGCCGTCCTCCTCCGGCGGATTATGCCAGACGATATTGTCCAATACGATAAAATGAACCTTGCCGTACTCAAATGCATAGTAT
>DATFLS010000539.1:0-5844 GCA_035267465.1 bacterium | reverse complement strand
CACGCATCTTGTGAAAGCCTGTGGCGAAAGTGGACTGGGTGAGCCGGATGCGGGAAATCCGCACGTCCGGTTCGACGAGGGGAAAGGCAGATGGAATGCATGGTATGCGGCTCGTGAGCCACAACGGGGAAACCCTGTAACTGATGTAGGCTGAAACCTATACATGACATCTCCTTTCCTACTCTACTGGCTAATATGGAGTTGGACAGGTTGTGATCATCAATCAGCCTGAAAATCTGGTGCCATGTTGAGTTTTGAGAGACAGGTGGGTTACTCTGAATATTCGTAGACCGGTGTTTCAATTACTTTGCCGGGCTTGGACTCTCCCATGATAGTTTGATGGAGTTTTTCGACAGTCGCAGGAGCGAAAAATTGCTCTCCGGTCTCCTCATTTACTCGTGCGGGTACGTATTCCACAATATAGAATCGGCCCTGATGCTCCAGTGTATAGGTGACCCGGCGCTCAACCAGTTTTTCTTCTTCGCAGCTCATCTCCTATGATCTTCGTTTCTTGAATTCAACCCATCGTGCAGGGTCTGGTTCATACAATGTTATAACCTTGATGAGTTCCCGTGACGGATAGATGCATTGTATATGCAGGGGACGGTTTTCTGTAGTCTTGCCAAGGTTCATGCCTCTTGCGCAGCCATCTCCTGATAGGCGAACTCCTGTAAGTTGGCATTCGCCCTGGCATGTTCAATCGTCATACTCACCAGATTGCCCTCTTGATCAATATCGATATAAATATTCTCACTGATCTCTCTGGTTTCCTCGATGGGGAGATTCGTGAATTCAATGTGCGCAGTGTCCGTATCCGGGAAATATTTTACCTTCATGAATTGTCCTCCTGAAATGTTCGGTCAAAAAATGCATTATGCACTGTTTCTCCATCTTCTAACAGTATCACCCGGCGATACTTGTTTGCTTCCTTAATCTTTGTCCATATTCGAATCCGGCCATCCGATTGCACCTCAGTTTTCACCGGATGTTCCATCACACGGTGGATTCACTCGTCTTTAATCTGAGATCTGTCCGGCCTGTCTCAGGTATACTGAAAATATCGGGTAGTCTTCATGAGTCAACCAAATGATGTACTGGTAATTCTATATTTTCCGGGTTTTCATCACCAGGATAGTTTTGGTGCTCTGTTTATCATCCTTTATTATTTATCCTCTCACTCGATAAACTCTGATGGTATTATAGCTCTGGTAAAGGCGGATTACATGAAAACATCAGCCAGAGATTGGTGTAGAGAACCACAGATTTTGATCAACCCAATGCAGGTATTGTTGTAATCTCTTATCCAGTCCATCCGGTTAATCCTGTCTTTTGTTTTTTGTCAGGATACACAGGATTAACCGGATATCTCCCCGCACCCTGCCAAACGGATTGAATAGCCCTGCCCACGGATTCATAAGAGCGCTATACTCCGCGTTCAGTGCAAGAATCAATCGATCATTTCCCTTGCCGCATATTCTGTTGTCCTTTTTCCGTTGTCCGTGTTCCGTTCTCCGTTTTCCCTCTTTTGAAAATTGACCATTGACTATTAACAACCAACGTTCGTTTTCTACTCTCCGACGCATGTACTGACTGCACCATCCTGTCTCATAACTCCACTCTTTCTAAACCCCTGCTTCTGCCTTTTCACTTCTCACGTTTCACTTTTCACTCTTCCTTCATCTGTGGCTTTTATAGGTATTTCAAGTAGACATCTTGAATGGTCAAAGGAACTCCTGAGATAATCCTCAAGTACAAACTTATACCATCTGGAACCTAAAAAGGTCATTTCCCGCATATGTCCATATCCGCCGAACAGGTGAACCTGTTCCACTCGCTCTTCCGGGGAAGAGAGGATGTGTATGCCGTCCGGAGAAAGCAGGGGTATATGCCGGCCTACGATGTCGACTGGAAGGCATACCGAAAACATACATCCCGGGGCGGCACCTTTGCTGACTTCACAGAAAAAACACTCTTGCCGCTCACCAAAAATGTTGTAGCCAGACATCTGCATGGCCATATTGCCGTGGGAATATATCCCCTCTTGAAGAATAATGCCTCATATTTCATTGCAGTGGATTTTGACAAGCACAACTGGGTGGAAGAGAGCCGGAGTTTTCTCAGCATGTGTGAACAATACGACATTCCGGCCTATCTGGAACGTTCGAAGTCCGGACAGGGAGCCCATGTATGGATATTCTTTGAAGACCAGTACCCGGCGGTGAAAAGCAGGAGGATCATCTTCCGGCTGCTACAGGAAGCAGGAGTGCTGTCCGCCTTCGATAAGGAAGGCAGTTTTGATCGTCTCTTTCCCAACCAGGATTATCACAGCGGCAAGGGATTCGGTAATCTCATCGCCCTCCCTTTACAGAAGCAATATCTCGAGGAGGGGAACGCCTGTTTCATCGACCCGGAAACCTGTGAGCCCTATCCGGATCAATGGACCTATCTCAGGGATATTCGGAAACTCTCCACTTCTCATCTGAATAATCTATATTCCTCGGTTTCCGAACCGACATCCGATGGGAAGAAAGAGATTCCATTCCGCTCCCCACCTGCTCATTCCTCTGATGAGTTGCAGATCATTTTAGACAACTATGTTCAGTTACAGAAGCAGGAGATCGACGCAAAGTTAGCGAACTTTCTGCGGGAGGAGTTACATTTCATCAACTCGGCCTATCTAATAAAATCGAAACTCGGGAAGTCCGTATACAATACCGAGAAATACATCAAGGTTTTGAAAGAGGACCGTGAGAACGTCTTCATTCCCAGGGGATTCGTTGACCAGTTGACCACCTTCTGTGAAGAGAACGGGATCTCATATCAGGTCATTGACCAGCGCAGGGCACTCCCACCGGTTCAGTTAAATTCAATTATTCAGCTGTATGATTACCAGCGGAAAGCGCTCGCTCCTACAGATCGCCGGGATTCCGGAGTGATTGTCGCTCCGCCCGGCTCAGGCAAAACCATCATGGGCCTGGAGCTCATCGCCAGAAAACGCCAGCCCGCATTAATTGTGGTCCACCGGAAGGCGCTGGCCGATCAATGGAAGGAGAGTATCCAGTCCTTTTTGAATATTCCGGGAAAGGATATCGGCGAATTTTCAGGGACCAAAAAAGCCCAGGGTGAGACAATAACGGTCGGGATGATCCAGAGTCTGCACCGGAATCCGAAATCGGAAGAACTCACCGGGGCGTTCGGCACCATTATCGTCGATGAATGTCATCATATTCCCGCCAAAACATTTCGTGAAACCATAACCAGATTCAATCCCTGCTATTTATATGGGTTTACCGCCACCCCCATGCGAAAACACAACGATGAAAAACTCATCTACATGTTCATCGGGGATATTCTCTCGCATACCAGGCCGGAGCAGATCAAAGAGCGATCTTCGTTCATAGATATCAGGATTCGGGAGACTGCACTCTCCATTCCGTTTAGGTACACCATCGATGATTACGAAGTCCTCTCCCGGACCCTCATTTATGACACCCGGCGGAATGAGATGATTGTAGAGGACATCGCCGGGATGATCAAAGAGGGGAAATCCTTGTTAGTCCTGACAGAGCGGAAAGCCCATATTGATATCCTGGATTTGTACATGAAAAAACAATGGGAGACCATCGCCATCAGCGGGGATGATTCCAAACGCGGCCGGCACTCCAAGATGGAGCAGATTAAACGCGGGAATTTCCAGGTGGTGATTTCCACGGGACAGTTCTTCGGCGAAGGCATGGATATCGGTGGATTCGATGCATTATTTCTGGTGTATCCCTTTGCCTTCAAGGGGAAACTCATTCAATATATCGGGCGGATATTTCATTCTAACAAACACCCCATCATCTATGACTACCGGGATAAAAAAGTCGACTATTTTGAAAAACTGTTCCGGCAGCGCAACCGGCATTACAAGCAACTCAGAAAGATGAACCAGTTGCGGCTGGATTTGTTTTGATGCCCGGCGGTGGAAGATGCCGGTACCTTTGATTTCAAGTTATCCTGGACAGTAGAATAATTTCACCAGGCTGCAACGCGCAGAGCGAATGGCGAATGTTCCGGGCGAGCCGGAGCGCGATTATTCACTTTTCTGAAAGCCCCGCAAACAAGTACTGTCGAACTATTGCTCGACTCCACCCGAGCTATAGCTCGATATTGGTGTTCTCTCCGGAGATGAGCAGTGTTTTTCGGTTAGGTCTATATGGAATATTTACAGGAAGATAGAACGGCCCTTCCGTCTGATGAATTCTCTGGTACGAAAATTGAAATATTAGAAGGCCGGGTGGTCAGGACTGCCGGTACTCAATACAACACAAAGAAAGGAGCATCCTATGAGAGAGTTAACCATCGAGGAGATGGCGGAGATAAAAAGTGGAGATTGTATCCCGGGGAGGCTTGATTCCATGAGCGATTTAGCCTGCCTTGCCGCCGGCATTGGATTGGCGTATGGCCCCATTGGATGGGCGGTCACCGGCTTCGCAGCTCCCACTTGTGTGGTGCCCAAACTGGCCAAGTTTGCGATGAGCGTTGCCGGACAGTGTTCGTAATATCAGGCAGTGGGATGGGGCCGAACGGGATGGGGATGGGAAACAGCCCGGGAAGGAGAAAGGCTGACTTTTCCGGGCTGTTTTCAACTCAGAGTAATGAGAGGGTTACCGCTTTCCTTAACGAATATTGTTCCTCATCTTTGAGACATCACAAAGAGTGCGAAGTAAAACAAAGAGTGATAAATCAATGAGTATAAAATTCAAAAAGGTAAATAAATCGCTAAACGGGCAGGTGGTACTAAGAGATATTACATTCTCAGTGGATAACGGCCAGTGTCTGTGCATATTGGGAGAGAACGGTTCCGGGAAAACCACCCTGATCAATCTCCTGTGTGATATTCTGACACCGGACAGCGGGAGTGTGTTCATCGATAATACCACTTATCAGGAAAATCCGAGACAATTGAAGAAGAGAATCGGAGTGCTTCCCCAGCCGAATCCTGCGATACCTCAATTCACAGGGCGCCAGTATCTGGAATTTGTCAGTATCTTGTATGGTGTACCCAGAGAACAATTTGAGCTCCGGGTTGAAGGACTGACTCCTTACCTGTTTTCAAATCCGGATGACCTGCACAAGCAAATTGCCAGCTATTCCCGGGGAATGAGGCAGCGGATAGCATTTGGCGCAGCATTCATTCATCAGCCGACATATGTGTTCCTGGATGAGCCGTTCGCCGGATTGGATCCGGTCAGATGTTCAAGACTAATTGAGTTTCTGCAATCCTATATCAATAATAAACGCGCACTAGTGATTGCTTCCCACCTGCTGCCGTATGTGCGGCAAATTGCTACCCATATCAGTGTCCTGGACCAGACAGAACTGGTCTATTTCGCATCGATTGAATCGTTCAAGGCGGAAGCATCTGAAACAGTGCCGGATTCGCTGCTGCATTCCTTTGCCGAGCCAACATCACCGCAGAAAGCCACATGATGCCTTCCAGTACATTACCCAGGATCATGCTGTTCATCATCAAAACAAAGTGGCAGATAATACGGACAATGAACGGCTTACAGTGGACAGCTTTTCTGGTAGTGCTGCTCTTGTGTCTGTTCAACGCTGTCGCTCTGTCAGAGCTGCTCACGGGTGTCGGTACCAATCACCAGGCTCTGAACATCATTATCGGTTCAGTGAATGTCTTAATCGGAGCACTCGCTTTTCTCAAAGATTTTTTCCCGGTGTACCGGTCACCTGCCATGGTACCGGAGACATTTTATCCGCTTCGTGGCCTGGAGAGGGCTGCGGCGGGGATATTCCATGATCTGATTTCCAGGTATTTTATTGCTCTGATCCTCTTCCTCC
>DATFLS010000538.1:0-3790 GCA_035267465.1 bacterium | reverse complement strand
CCGTCGCATCTGCGTCAATCCGTGTGCTATTTTGGCGAGGAGGTCCGGTCTCCCGTCTCCGGACTCCGGTCTCCTTTCTCATGTGATTCTAATGCTCCTCCCCTTCCGCATCACCTGCGTTTGCCGTTTGCCCTCTGCCGTCTGCCTTTTCACAATTGACCATTGACAACTCGTTAAGATAACGACGAATAGTGCCAATCCTCATTTGAGTACTCGAGAGCCACTTCAAATCCAAATCCCATCATGAGTGTGTCCGGTTTTGTAACACTAAGTGTTCGTTTCCGGACACTTTTAATGTATATTAGAAAAACCATATAGCGCAAACATGCGCGAGTTAATGGAATCACCCCGGTATGACCTCAACTGGTTCGAAAGGGAGTGGGTACTTCCGACCGGTATGAGAATTGCAATATCTTTTAAGAATGATATAAATGAGCTCTGGTATGTGATTCATTGCCTGTTGCCCGGGAAAATGTATTTCAGTTTCATACAATCTGCAGTGTAAAAAAGGGGTATAGTTCTTGAATACCGATGATTCTAAATACGGCAAGGTGCTGGTGGTGGATGATGACGTGGATGTTCTCCATGCCGCGAAATTGCTTTTAAAGCGGCACGTCGAACTGGTGCATACGGAGACGGATCCGGAATCGCTCCCGACTATGCTGAAGAATGAATCCTACGATGTCATCCTGCTGGATATGAATTTTGCCAGAGAAGCCAGTTCCGGCGAGGAGGGTTTCTACTGGCTGGATAAAATCCTGGAGATCGAACCCTCGGCTGCAGTGGTACTCATTACGGCGTTCGGTGACGTGGAAATCGCGGTCCGGGCGATGAAGGAGGGTGCCACAGACTTCATATTAAAGCCCTGGCAGAACGAGCGGCTGCTGGCCACGGTGATGGCGGCCATGCGGCTGCGGCAATCCAGGGATGAAGCGGATCATCTGCGTTTCACCCAGCAGCAGCTGAGCGAAGACATCGACTACCGGTTCCGGGATTTCATCGGTAATTCACCCAAAATGCAGGCGGTCTTCAATACCATCGATAAAGTTGCGGGGACCGACGCGAACGTCTTAATCCTTGGAGAAAACGGGACCGGCAAGGAGCTGGTGGCACGGTCGCTTCACCGCCAGTCCCGGCGGGCGGATGAGGTGTTTATCAGCGTGGATATGGGCGCCATCAGTGAGACATTGTTCGAGAGCGAGTTATTCGGGTATGTGAAAGGTGCCTTTACCGACGCCAAAAAGGACAAGCCGGGGCGGTTCGAAGTGGCCTCCGGCGGCACCCTGTTCCTGGATGAAATCGGCAATCTGTCCATACCACTCCAGGCAAAGCTATTAACAGTATTAGAAAACCGGGAGGTCACCAGGGTGGGATCTACTATGTCCATTCCTATTGATGTCCGCCTCATTTGCGCAACCAACATGTCCCCGTCAGATTTAGTGGCTCAGCAGAAATTCCGGCAAGATCTCCTGTACCGTATAAACACGGTGGAAATCCAGCTCCCCCCGCTCCGGGATCGCCACGGGGATATTCCGCTGTTGGTCAATCACTTCCTTGAGAAATATTGTCGAAAGTATCAGAAACATATCAAACGGGTGAGCGAGGCCACCCTGAGAAAACTCGAAAAATATCACTGGCCCGGGAATGTCCGGGAACTGCAGCACGCCGTCGAACGAGCGGTGATCCTGAGCGAGTCGGACATGCTGCAGCCCGCCGATTTTCCCCTGTCCATTCTGGAATCGGACGAGAACGGCCTGACCCTGGATAATTACAATCTGGAACGGGTGGAAAAAACAGTCATCCGGAAGGCACTGGGCAAGCATGAAGGTAATATCAGCCAGGCAGCCCAGGAATTAGGTCTCACCCGGGCCGCCTTGTACAGACGACTTGAAAAATATGATCTCTAACAAATTCCGCCTGGTGATCATTGTTCGGGCAGTGTTCCTCGGAGCCACCATCTTCTTTTTCTGGTATCTGTTCCTGCAAACCGAATTATACGTAACCACATCGATTGTCGGCTTGAGTATCTTCTATCAAATCTATGCACTCATCCGATATGCCGAAAAGACCAACCAGGCATTGACCCGATTTTTCAGCACTATCAAATACGAAGACTTTTCCCAGTCCTTTTCGGATCCCGGTTTAGGCTCCTCATTTGATGAGCTGTATGAAGAATTCAGCCACGTGATGGAGGCTTTTCAGGCTGCCCGTGCTGAAAAAGAAGTGAATTACCGGTACCTGCAAACTGTTGTGCGGCATGTCGGTGTCGGACTGATTTGCTACACTCAGCAGGGAAAAGTCGAAATTTTTAATACCGCTGCCAAGCGGCTCCTGAATCTCGGTCACCTGCAACACATCGACTCGCTGTCCGATGGACACCGGGAATTGGCAGACGCCCTCTCCGGAATGAAATCCGGTGAAAAAGCCCTGGTGAAGATTCGCAACAACGGTGAGGTACTCCAGCTGTCGCTGTATGCCACCACATTTAAGCTCCGGGATGATTTCTACACCCTGGTTTCCATGCAGAATATCGGCGGCGAGCTGGAGGAGCGGGAAATCGAGGCCTGGCAGAATATCACCCGGGTGCTGGCTCACGAGATCATGAACTCCATCACACCCATCTCATCACTGGCTACCACCGTCCAGTCATCGCTCAGCGATTTTCATTTTGAAAATGCCCCCCATGACGAGGAATTCCTGGAAACCATTGAAGATATCCGCAGCGCATTACAGACCATCGAAAAGCGAAGCGCCGGGCTGCTCCGGTTTGTGAACGTCTACCGGGATCTGGCCAAAATTCCCAAGCCGGACTTCCAGCTCTGCCGGGTGCAGGAGTTGCTGGAGCGGATTCACCAACTCATGTCGCACCGATTGCAGCGTTCTGACATCCATTTTACCATAGATGTTCGCCCGCCAACCTTAACCGTCACCGCTGATCGGGAGCTCATCGAACAGGTGCTGATAAACCTGGTCACCAATGCCATCCAGGCGCTGGAGAAGCAACCGGACGCTCATATCATACTCAGCGGCTCCCTGGATGATCGCGGTCGTGTCCTCATCCAGATTGAGGATAACGGGCCCGGAATGAAACCGGACGTCCTGGAAAAAATCTTCGTCCCCTTCTTCACCACCAAAGCCGACGGCACCGGCATCGGCCTGAGCTTCTCCCGGCAGATCATGCACCGGCACAACGGCACCATCTCCATCCGCTCGGAAGTCGGGGAGGGGACGGTGGCGACGCTACGCTTCTAAATCGATAGATGAATAGTATAGATTTTGAAGCAAGCAACCCAAGTTCGGAGACCGGAGTCCGGAGACGGGAGACCGGAAAGACTTATTAAATTTGCATTAAGAGAATCTTTTTACTCGAGTCGCAATTAATTTGTACAGCATTGCAGAGATTTTCCTGGAGTGTTCCAGTAGTATATTCGCCTTTGATTTTTCGATAATCTCTAATCGTAATGCCAAGTAGAGTTGGGTACGTAATTCAGAATTTGAACCTTGGGCGATATACAAGTGTTGTATAAACTCCTTATTTGATTTTCGTTCAAATCCTTCCGCAATATTTGAAGGAGCCGAAACAGCTGCCCTTTGCATTTGATCTCTTAAGCCATAATCACGACAATCCGCAAGCACTTCATAAATTCTAACTGCCAGCTGCATGGATTCTTTCCAGACATTCAAATCTTCAAACTTCTTTATCTTTTCTGCCATATTTTTCTCCAATTATGTTGTTGTTTGCTTTTCCGTTTTTCGGTTTCCGTTTTCCGGTTTCCGGACTCCCGTCTCC
>DATFLS010000537.1:0-2152 GCA_035267465.1 bacterium | reverse complement strand
AGCGTGCGATACACTTCCTGTGACCACTCATACCGCTCAGGGGGGGTGTCTGCAAAGACTAATTCAGTCGGAAAGAGCAAGCCTGGCACCTGCCACACATCGGTCACCCGCAGGACATTCAGCATCTCAATCGCCGGTCCTCTGCCATTGGGATTCCCAGGTGCATTCTGCGTCGGGGGCGGATTCTTCAAAATAAGCGTCGAGACATTCCCATCCAACAGCGCCGCATAAAGTGCTATGGCGCCCATCTCATCTCTGGCAGCGAGGCCCGTCCGGCTGACATTGATGCCCCCCAAAGATCGGAGTGCCTCCAGAGCCCGGAGTACATCATACACCCGCATGGAAGCAATCGTCCGCCCGGTCCACGCAGCCGCCCGGCGGATATGCCACTGTAATGCCGGCGCCCAGCTGGTTTCGCCGATTCCGCGCACCTCCAGATAAGCGATATTCCACTCCTCGTCGAGATCAGATATGAACGATTCCGATTCCCACCGTTCTTCGCCCGGGCTTCGCAAGACAAGCATCACTGGCGCCGGCTGATCGGGAGCATGCCTCCAGCGAACATCCATCTTGAGACGCCACCCTTCTTCCGGGACAAAGCTGTACACGTGATTTCCCTCCGGCCCCCCATCTCTGGTACGAAATTCCCACCGGATATCCAAGGGGACAGGATCATCCGGAAACGCCCGAAATGTGCGAGTCCGCAGGAAATCCACGACCGTGTTCTTCTGCCGGTCAAATTCTAATTTCCCAGTGATAGCCGGCGGGTCGGCGACCTTGACAAAAGTCTCCTGAATGGTAGTCGTTCGGTCATCCGGTGGCGGACTGCCGTTGTACACACTCAACTCTTCCACCGATAATTGTGCTTCTCCGGAAGTATCAATATCTCCGACCTGCGAGGGCGGAACGTCTTTGCCCGCCAGATGATGCAGAAAAAACGAAAAGATTTTGGTCCGGGATCTCCGGTGATAGGAATGTCCGCCGGGCGTTTCCACCAGTTCGATATTTTCAGGATGCTCATAGAGGTTGTAGATATTCTTCATCTGATTATAGGACTCCCGGATGGACTCGACGGAGAACAGTCCGTCCCGTCTTGCAGACGCGATGAGAAGTGGTTTTGGTGCGACCAACGCTCCCATATCGTGCACATCGATGAGATACGTGTTGACGGGCATCATACAGTCACAATGCCCATCCACAGTGCGTTGATGCACGTGAGACTCCACCGTTCCGGTTCCGCACACCGGCGCGGCGGCCTTGATCCTGGGATCGATGGCAGCAACATACCAGGTGTAGGCTCCGCCACCGGATATGCCGGTTACTCCCATCCGTTCTTCATCCACATCGGACCGTTGAGCGAGGAGATCCAATCCGCGAATACTGTTCCACAATTCCACACCTCCGGGTGTGTAGCCTTTGCTGTACCAGTGAAACCAGCCATTGGAATAACACCCCCAGTGTTCCCCCTGGACTTCTCCCCATTGAATAGTCTCGATAATGAGCGTAACGAATCCGAGCTCCGCAAATCGTCTGGCGTGGGCCTGGTAATGAGCTTTCTGCGTTCTGGAATGGCCGCAGACATAGAGAATGGCGGGAGCCGGTTGCTCCAGGTTATCGGGGATATACAAATTCGCGGGGACATAGAGACCCGGCAGCGACTGGTAATACAAATTCTCGATGCGAAACCCCTCTTGTTGTATGCTCCCTGTGGTTTGCACATTCAACGGAGGTCGATCACCCTTCAGCGGCACATCGGTAAGGCTCAACATTTCAACCAGTTGTTCATACCTTTCAGAACGCACCGCCTCCCAATCTTCCAGGGAATTGATGCCGGCCAGCGAAGACTGCGTCACCTCAGCGGCCGCCGACATGAGATAATTCCGGATACTATTCGGCTGATCCTGGACCGGCTCGGATTCTATCGGCAGATTCTGACCGTGTAATAGTCCGAACATGATGAGTATAGAGACAAATAACGAAACGGAATGGAACTTCATGGTAGTATCCCTCTCAATTAAAATTCCGGCTCATTCGCATCCGGATGATGCACCGGAGATGCCTTGCGGAACCCGTATATCCCGATGTTTATCGGGGTGTCATAAGATAGCAGCATTTCACGGAAAATAGTAGAAGGAATTTCACTACCTTTCCA
>DATFLS010000536.1:0-8965 GCA_035267465.1 bacterium | reverse complement strand
TAAAATGGCTCCGGTTTATGCCCGGGCGGTCCTTCTCCCGGACGCTGTTTCCCGGGATTAAAGAAATTACAGCACCCGTCGGCCAATCCGAAATACCTGTCGAATCCCCGATCCACAGGAATTTCCTCAGCATGCCATTTTCCCGTCATGAGCGTCCGGTAGCCGGCATCTTTCAATACTTCCGCGATGGTGACGCAATTCTGCATTTTGGTAGGGCCACCGTACACACCCACCTGCTGGGAGTACAGTCCTGTAAGCAAAGACGCTCGTGTTGGTGCACACTTGGCATTGTTGTAGAACTGAGTAAACCTGAGACCGCCCTCCGCCAGGGAATCCAGGTTTGGTGTATTGATTTCCCCACCGTAACATCCCACATCCGAATACCCCATGTCATCTGCCATAATCAGAATAATATTGGGACGGTCCTGGTTTTCGGTACAGGCAGAAAACAAAGAGCCGCTAAAAAGGGCTCCGGTTCCCATCCCGACTGTTCTTAAGAAATGTCTGCGGGACACTGACTGCAACATAAATTACTCCTTTGAGGGTGTTTGAAATTTTAATCCAAAATTTTTTAAAATGATTTTAGCTAATGCAATGTAACCGGAAGACCATCATTCTGAGCGTCAGCATTCCGAAGGGTTCTCTTCGGGGAAGAATCCACAACGATAGCACTCCTCACAGTCTAAAACAATTGGGCACAAAAAAATTATAAATCACAATTCATGTTTTGGTTTCATTTATTATTTTACAGGCCCTTTAGTAGAGCCGAGTTGAAATTCCCAAAAACCCTGACACCCCTATACCATTTTGTTACTCTCGCAGTATAGTTTTCACTTCCGTCATCACTTGCGTTTGCATTGCCGCGTTTGTGCGAGACTGCTCCCCTTCCAGGCAGCAAAGTTTTAATAGACGGTATTTTTTGAATCCAAATTGTACAATTTAATCCGATGGCGGTGGTTTAATTTTGATGTTTCGAAACCAGACTGCTCCTCCGTGATCCTGAAACACGATTGGCGCCACTCTGCGATCGAGAAACTCATCATTATCTGACCATTTACTTTTAGCAAACGCTCTCCTTATCTTTCGGGAATCGATTTCATATTCTACAATTTTCTCGCCGTTCAGCCAATGTTCGCCATGTGTCCCGTTCATTATAATCCGGGTATGGTTGTATTCTCCTGCCGGTCGGAGATGCTTTTTATTGTTCGGTGGATAGAGTTCATATAAGGCACCGGCCTTGTGCAACACTCCCAGGTTCTGGTATTTAGCGTCATCCAATACCTGATATTCGAAACCCAGTGACCCAAAGCTGCCGGGTCTATCGGGAAACACATTGTATTTAATACCACTGTTGGTTCTCGGCGCGACTTTCCATTCCAGTGAGATTTCGAAGTTTTGGAAGGTATCCTTTGTACGCAAATTACCGCCCCTTACCGGCTCGCCGTCCGGTGCCAAAGGGTAATCTTCCCGGGCGATTTTCTGAATTGCTCCATTTTCTATCTTCCAGATATCGGCTGGTACCTCAGTTCGTCCGACTCCGGTCCAGCCGATAAAAGATTCTCCATCAAACAGGATGTACCAGCCCTCCGCCTTTTCTTCAGCAGTGAGTGTGTTTAATTCATTTCCCTGCGCCATTGCTTTTCGCGTTCCCAACTGCACCGGATTCAATGCAACAATAAATCCGAGAATACAAAATACTATTGTACTGATTCTGAATCCTGACATTGTTCCAATTCCTTTTCCGCTAAAAACAAATACGTGTTTCGTGTACTTCCATCATATTCAATTCAGGTTAGCTGATCTAAAAATGATTTAAAAATTCCCAGGGATGACAAACGGCTCACGGTAATCTCTGGTCATCATAGCATTGGCTTCATCATCATCGATATATCGTTCGGTTGCAGGATCAAAATTCAGTGTACGCCCAAGCCGGTATGAGGTGTTTGCCATATGCATCAGTGCACAGCTTTTATGACCCTCAACAATATCCCCGTCCAACATGGATCGATCGTTGGCCCGGATGGCATCCACAAAGTTTTGAAACATATTTCCTCTTCCCGAACCGGAAGGCCCCGGTTCACGATCCCGCCCCATGTAGGTTTGCCAGTCACCGTTCAGTGAAATGGACATGTATCCCTCGGATCCATAGAATAAATTGCCGATGGTGAAATCTCCGGGACCTTCCACACCACCCTCATGATGAGTGATCCAGTGCCGAACCTCAAACTGCATCATCTTTTTCTTATCACCTCCACCATCGGGATTCGAAAATTCAAACAGGGCCATCTGCGTATTGGGTGTTTCCTTATCGTCGTTAAACATGAAGTGTCCCCCCATCGATGATATTTTTGTTGGGAAATCCACACCCAATAACCATCGAGCAATATCCATTTGATGTACCCCCTGATTGCCGATATCCCCGTTCCCGTATTCCCAGTGCCAGTGCCATTCATAATGAAATCGGTTTCTGGTAAACGGTCGACGGGGTGCCGGTCCGAGCCAGAGGTCATAATGGACGCCCTCCGGTACCGGTTCAACCGGTGTATGACCGATGGTATCACGCCATTTATAGCACAGACCCTTGGCAAGGTAGACCTCCCCGAGTCCGCCATTACGCAGAAACTCTGCCGCCGACTGGAAGCCGGGAAAAGAGCGCCGTTCTGCATGCTGCTGAATTAGTACATTATACCGATCCGCTGCCTTAATCAACTGCTGTCCTTCAAAAATATTGTGGGTTGCCGGTTTTTCCAGGGTGGAATGGACGCCTGCCTGGGCAGCCCAGAAGCCTGCCAGAGAATGCCAGTGATTGGGAGTCGCTACACCAATGGCATCAATATTCCTGTCATCCAGCATCTTCCGGATATCCACATAGGTATCCGGCGTTGGATGGCCGTTATTTTCCAGCCACTGTAATCGTTCGGGAAACAACCGTTCATCCACATCACACAGAGCGGTTACTTCCACATTCTCCAGTTCAGAGAAAGATCGAATATGTCCGAATCCCATACCGCGGATTCCCACCACACCGACCCGAACCCTGTCTGCCGCACCTGCCCATCGCGGCTTCGCGCCCCACAAACTGAGGCCTGCTGTAGTTGCCAACGTATATTTTGCAGATTTGCTCAAAAAGTCTCTCCGGTTCATAACCAGCTAAGCCCTTTCTTTAACATTACAATATCAGTTCGTCATGGATCATAATTTTACACCAACTTTATCCGCCCACTGAGAATAGAGTGAAACCATTTTTCGAACCTGCTCCGGATGGTTGTTCGCCAGATTATGCATCTCAGTGCGATCCGTATCGATATCATACAGTTCCCATTCTTCGATAGTCCTGTCCCACACCAACTTCCATTTCCCCTGCTGAACCCGGACCGCCCGGTTGCCACCAAATTCCCAGAACAAAACCTCATGCCCCTCCCGTTTCTTACCATGAACGATCGGGACAAGGCTCTTTCCTTCCAGTGGCAGAATGGCTTTTCCTTGAAAAGATTTTGGATACCGGGCGCGGGCCAGTTCCAAAAAGGTTGGCATAAAATCAATGATATGCCCAACCTGATCTGTTCTGGTGTTTGCTTGAATCACCCGTGGCCAGCGAACGATCAATGGGGTGGCAATACCACCTTCATTATCCCACTGTTTATACCGGCGAAACGGCGTGTTCTGGGCCCAACCCCAGCTGGGGCCCACCGAGGTGTAATATTCTTTTGGTCCCGGCGGGTGAGGATAATCCGGCCCTTCCGGTTCTTCCGCACAACCGCCGTTATCCGACAGGAACAGCACCAGGGTGTTCTCTTCTTCTCCTGATTCTTTCAGGGCCTGCAACAGCCGGCCGATATTCTGGTCCATCCGGTCTACCATTGCTGCGTACACCGCCATACGCAGATCCTCATAGTCCTGATCCGCCGTGTCCCAATTCCGTGCCCGGAAATCATCTTTCGGCAGGTCCCATTCGGGATCAATAAGGCCCATTTCTAACTGCCGCTGATGGCGGAGGCGACGCAATTCGTACCAGCCCATTTTATACTGACCACGGTATTTCGCGATATCCTCCGGCCAGGCATGCAATGGATAATGTGGAGCAGTATAGCACAAATGAATAAAAAACGTTTCAGTGCGGCCTGCGAATTGTTTCAGGGTGTGTATGGCGTGATCGGTAAAAGCATCCGTGGTATAAAAATCATTGGGAAACTCCGTGATCCGGTGATCATTGTGCCCGAACACCCGGACTCTGCCCCCCTTGAACGGGGGATCCGGTTGAGCCGGGTCGAAGTAATTACAGCAGCCGTCCATCAGGCCGTAATATTCATCAAAGCCCCGGTCAATAGGTCGCCTCGGGGGCTCACTCCCCAGGTGCCATTTCCCGGTCAGTGCGGTCTGATAACCTGCCTGTTTCAGCACTTCTCCCAGGGTGACCATATTTTCTCGCAGCAAAGGACCAGGTGGTCGTCTGTGATAGAGCCCTGTTAACACCGATGCCCTGGTCGGGGCGCACTTCGCATTATTATAGAATTGGGTGAACTGTAAACCCTGTTCTGCCAGAGAATCCAGATGCGGTGTGTTTATCTCACCTCCGTAGCATCCGAGATCCGAATATCCCATGTCATCCGCCAGAATGAGAAGAATATTCGGCCTGTGCATCGGATTCTGAGCTCGACCATACAATCCTGCCGCAGTGACAGAAAGCGTTGCCAGACCAACTGTGCGCAAAAAATGTCTCCGTGAAACGATCCTGTTATTCATAGACAACTCCCCGTCAAAATCGGTCAAACGCCTCTCATCAAAGGATCAGAAGACGTTACACTACGGTTCTTCGTTTCGATTTTAATTTTCTTCTTTCGAAACCCATATCGGGCTGGACCACGCCATTATGATTCGATTCCGCATTTCCCCCTGTTCCTTCAACCGGACATAGTAAATCGAATCTTCCCGATAGGTTTTATCCACCTGATTCCAGATCACATCCGGACTATCCGGCTGTATCCTGAATAAGACCTGAAAATCTCCGGCAGCATTCGAATAACGCAGAACTTCAATCCATTCGATATTCCGGGTACCGTGCGCTTCAATGTACAATCGCGGCTGCTGATCAGTGGTGATATGTGTGCCCATAAATGCATCATTAACGGTAAAATCGAGCAATATCCTGGATCCCGTCGTTCCATAAGTCCTACGCTGGTACAGCGCATCAAAAATTTCGGCTCTGGTTAATCCGGAGGCAGTTACGGCTGTAATTCCCCACCCTGGCTTCCCGGGCTGCGCCCGGTGATCATCGCTTGCGGCGACCGTACTTAACCTGAGTCCCTGCTTCCATGCATCCTGTGCATAGGAGGGACTCTCGGTGGAACTGCTGGGGGAGGTGAATTTACTCCGTTCAAAGGCCAGCGGGTGCTCCGGATTATAGGCTTCACTGAGTCCGTGCGCAGAGTAGATTTCAATATTCCGCCGGAATTCCGGATTGTGTGGATCCCACAGCACCGGTCTGGGCATCTTGCCTGTATGATGCGGGATAGTGAGCGCTTCCCCTTCGGTTAAAGCGCCCCATAACTCCGGAAGAGTTACATTTGCCGGCGCCAGAAGCGCTCCCGGTGTGCCACGGAAGAAGACGTTATGATGGCCGTAGGGATCACCGAAAGACGCTTCGTACGCATGAATAGTCACAAATTCACCGGGATCATGGTATTGATCGGTGAGGGCGGTATATTCTTCCCAGACCTGTTTATACAGTCCCCTGGTATATCCGTCCCGGGGCGGGATGCTATGGTCGGTCATGGCATAAAAATCAAGCATGGAGACATGCCGGGCATATTCGAAATTGTTGCTCCCTACACCATCCCAGCTATACTTCGAATGGGAATGCAGCTCTCCCCAATAGATCTGCTGGGCTGGCGGTGATTCCACCACCTTGATTGGATTTACTTTTGCAGGGAAAAGTCCATTCAGCGCTGCAGCCTCAATTCGTAAAATACCCGTCTTCTCGGGAGTGAACGGAACCGCGGTCCATCCCTGGTTCAAATCCAATTGTTGCGAATTCTCCAGGTCCGCTGCCCCCTGCACGACATCAAACCGAAGATCTCCCTGAAATGCGTCGATGGGATTTTCATTGTCATCAACCAGGGCAATTTTGAGATTTGCTGTCTGATTCCGGGCAACAATGGAGGGCGCGACAATAAACAGTTGTGCCGGGGGACCACTTCTGGCACGGATTGTCGGTGGATCCGGGAGCAGGGTAAATTCCTCATTACCACCGGCATCGACTGCAATTAAAATCGGTTCAGGATCAGTGATAATATCTGAAGCAAGCATGCCCCTGCTTCCTCCGGAAGTATCCCCGTAAATAACTTCCACTTGATCGCCCTCCCGAAGGCTCCCTTCCTTTACCACCACCCGGACCACATAAACATAGCGCTCATCTCTGTGATCTAATCCCCGACGGTCACTTTTAATTAATGGCTGGTGGGACTCCCCTTCGACAAGAGTCTCCACCACCACGTCATTCCGTGAAGTGCTTGCCGACACATAGTGATCGGCGGATGGCCGGGTCGCCTGGAGTGGATTCGCCGAATTTCGATCTCCCGCGTGCCAGGCATCCGGTAATTGCACGCGAATCGCTCCCCCCTGCTTCAATCCCTCTTCACCGACTTCATAGGTGACCGACCAGGTTCCATAATTCCCTGCAACGCCGACGCCCGGATGGACCGCAGCGGATCCCAGATCAGCACCAGAACTTATCTGTGGTATAATGATGACTATCAGCACAATCATCCATCTGCAATGCTTCAACCTGTATTTCATCGTCTCCTCGTCTCACATAGGTTACTAGAGTAGTGGTTCTATCTCTTCCGGGGTATACCGGATAACCCGGTAAAGTGCATCCTGTCGTCCATCTGCCAGCGTGTCCGGATTTTCATATTCCCATACCACTTCACCCGCCGGCGTAATTTCCACTAAATGCCCGCTGTCAGCTTCACCGGTCAGGGTATTCCCGTTCGGAAGCCGCTGATTTGAACCACGGGTATTCGAGAAAAAACTCTCCGGTGGATCGGCCGTATATTCCCACACGATTTCATCCCGGAGCACGTCCAGCTCCAGAATTCGGGTATATCCGCGATCGGAGCCGTTATCATACATTAAAATGTGACCATTTTCAAGCAGCGTTGGCATATGCTGCCGGTCGAGTACCCCCGGCCCCCAGGCCCACACAATTTTCTTTGTCTTCCGATCGATAACTGCGATCGTGTTCACATTACGAAAACTGGTTAATACATTGCCAGCTTGAAAACGTGGATCCCGAGAAGCCAGTACATTCTCCCGGAGCACTTCAACTGTATTAGTATGCGCCCAATCGGTATGGTCTACTGGGAATGTAATCTCCACGAAATTCTGCAATTCACGAGCATGTTCATCAGAGTTCCAGCGCCATACCACTCCACAGTCGGAGGTTTTTTCTACAATAAAGTCACTTAATAAAGTATCAGGTGATAACTCCGGGTTCAGTATCCTCTCTCGGCTTATTACCATAGTGTTCCCATTGGGCAAACGGTCAAAATCATGATGTGCTCGCATTTCGCACTTCCAGACCAGATTACTGTTCCAGTCCAGCTCCAGGATCATCTGATCCTTAATAATCGCTATCAGGTGACCGTTCGGAAGCATTTCGGCATAATGCCACGAACCTCCCTGTACAAATTCCCAGCTATGTATTTCATTTCCTTCCATATCGATCAAACGAGCGCGTTCAGTATGGCGACTCGAACAAAGGGTGTAGCCGCGGTAAAATTTATCGGGTTTGTAGGTTGTTACACTGGGTTTGGGCTCTGCCTGTGGACTGCAAAACGTGCACAGCAGAAGCAAACCGACTAAATGACCCACGATAGAAACTTGGACTAATTTGTTCATGCTCACTTTTCCTCATTCTCAGGATGACATCCCCATTGAACAACAGCCCTATGGAATGTGCCCGACTATTCCTTATAATTCATAGATTAAATGATGAGGATTCAATACAATGGAGAGCATCCGAGGTTGATATAATCAATGCAGCCGATGATGTCCCAATACATAAAACTTCTATTCGCCTGGTACTTGGGTCTTTTCGTCACGAGACTATCCTGACCCATTTTCCAAGTTGACCCGAGGTGTTGTTTTCTATGCTGAGTAGAGCTTTGATGCGTGTTCTTTCGAGGGTTCAAATTTAGAACGAGCCACCCACCGTGAATCTATTCACGCTATTGAACACCCCAAAATCTGTATAAGCGTAATCGATCCGTAGTGCAATTCCCGCTATTTCATAGTTTACACCAAACCCGAGAGAAAGTCCTTCTTCATCATAATTGGTTTTATATCCGGCTCGTAACGCAATTAAATTCCCAAAGGAATATTCACCGCCAACATGCACTCGTTCCGTGTAATCGCGAGGATGCAAAGCATCAACCGAGATTAGCAGGGAATTATTCGGAATCCCACCAACCAAATCAAGTACGTTCATTGCGAACCCAATCCGAAAGGTGAGCGGCAATTGAAACGCGGTTTCTTCGTATTTGAATTGCGGAGAAAAATCTCGTATACTCATTCCTAACCGGAAACTTTTAAATCCCGGATAAAAAATGGTGCCGATATCATAAGCCACTCCTGAAACCCGATTTTCGATTTCTTCCCCGTCGGGCCGCAAAATATTCGACCCCAAATGCTGGCTGGCGTATTTGATATGAGCACCCAGATGGTATTTATCAGTGAATTGTCTGGCATATCCGAAGCCGACCGCAAAAGCTCCCACATCCACATCGCCCGTTTCAATATATCCCTTAGTATTACTCGCCACCTGTGTCCCGATTAATTGACCATAGTCTATGGAGACGTAATCCACCCCGATTACGCCTAAATTGCCAAGTTTTTTTGCAACGGCACCTCCATTCAATGCCATCTCAGAAATCCATTCAGTCCGAGTTACGAATAAGTCTATATT
>DATFLS010000535.1:0-6586 GCA_035267465.1 bacterium | reverse complement strand
TCCGGCACGCCCGGCAGGAGATCCGTGCGCTGGCTCAACCACGGGCGCTGAAACGGATGGTTTCTCACCATGTGCAAGATAATACCGTGCGTTTACAGGAAGGTCTCCCATTGGAAAGCTCGATGCTCACCGAGGTGTTAGCCTCCTGTCACAGTGTCGCCGTCTTCCTCCTGACCCTTGGAGAGGGTCCCGACCAGCGCATCCGGGAGGCGATGACCGCAAGACCTCACTATGGATATATCCTGGATGCGGTCGCCGCGGTCGCCGCGGAATCGATCGCCCGGTACGTCCAGGATCGGATTGATGAATCGCTGGATTCCGATGAAATGACCACACTCCGCTATAGTCCAGGCTACTGTGACTGGCCCATCACAGACCAGGAAAAGATATTTGCTCTGCTGCCATCAGATCGTATTGGGGTGCGCCTGCTTGACAACGCATTGATGTCGCCCAGCAAATCGATCTCCGGACTGATAGGAATCGGGGCGAAGGAGGCGGTCAAAGCATCCGGAAATGCCTGCAGAACCTGTGAAAAGAAGAACTGTCCACACCGAAGAGAGGCTGCATAATCCCCTATGATTGACATTCTGCGCACCATTGAAAAAGAGCTTGACCAGGAATGCCGGCTGTATAAGCCGCTGAGTCCGGAGGACATTCAACAAATCCACTACACCAGTATGCGGGTGCTGGAAGATGTGGGATTCGAAGTGGCAGAACCGGAAGCGCTGGCGCTGTTCGATGAACTCGGGGCAGAGATTGATACCAGCGAAAACATCGTTCGTCTGGAAGAATCCCAGGTGATGGAGGTTATTTCGTCGGTCCCGCGTGAAGTCACTCTCTGTGGCCGGGAGCCGAATCACGACGTACGGCTTGGCGCCAACAACGTATACTTTGGCACAGGCGGCACGGCAATGAACCTCCTGGACCATGGTGAAGAGGAGACCCGATCTGCCACTCTCGAAGATCTCATCGATATTATCCGCCTGGTGGATCAGCTGGAGAACATCCATGTCATGCTGCTTCCCACCTATCCGACCGAGCTGCCGGTGGAAGATGTGGATATCAACCGGTTTCTGGCCGGGATGACCTATACCTCCAAACATGTCATGGGCGGTATTTACACCAGGCAAGGTGTTAACGACGTCATCGCGCTGGCAGAAGAGCTGGCCGGTGGTCCGGAAGCGCTGCGGGAGCGGCCGTTTCTCTCGATGATTGCCTGTGGTATCAGCCCCCTGCGGCTGGACAACAAATACGGCAAATTTATTATTCAGTTAGCGCGGAAGGGTATACCGGTAGCCGTTCCGGTAGAGCCCCTCAGCGGAGCTACGGCGCCAATTACGCTGGCG
This sequence comes from bacterium, assembly GCA_035267465.1. Lineage (GTDB taxonomy): Bacteria > Fidelibacterota > JAANXI01 > JAANXI01 > JAANXI01 > DATFLS01. The sequence goes on along the minus strand of DATFLS010000535.1, from coordinate 5,240 downwards.
GGCACACTGGTGATGCAAAACTGTGACGGTCTGATCCATATCATGCTGACCCAGCTGGCCAACCGGGGCGCGCCTGCGATCTATGGGAGTGTGGCGTCTTCGGTGAATATGCAGGACCTCAGCTATCTGGGCGGCCCGGTGGAAAGCGGAATGCTGAATGCTGCCAGCGCCCAGCTGGCCAGGTTTTACGGCTTTCCCTATTACTCCACGGCCGGCATCAGCGACTCCAAATCCCTGGATGCGCAAAGCGGATATGAAACCATGATCAACAATCTCCTGGTCGCGATGGCGGGCGGAGATTTCATTCACGATGCCGCCGGACTGATGGAATTTGCGACCACGGTGAGCAAGGAGAAACTCGTCATCGATAATGAAATCCTGGGGATGATCACCCGGGTGCTGCGGGGTATCGAAGTCAACGCGGAAACCCTCGCCTTCGAGACCATCAGAGATGTCGGTCCGGGCGGAAATTTTGTGGCTGACCGGCATACCCGGGCCTACATGCACGAGGAGCATTATACCCCTTCCCTGACCAACCGGGAGAAACGGGACACCTGGATAAACGAGGGCTCCCCAACAACGGCGGAAGCGGCGCATGCTCAGGTGGAAACACTGCTCGCAGAACCTCCCGGCCTTTACGTCGACGAGGAGACATTTCACCAGTTCAGCGATTCATTTCCGAACATCCGGGACGATCTGTTCAAGCAAGAACCGGCACAGACAGAATGAGGTGGATATGTTAGTTATTGGTGAGAAAGTGAACGCCACACGAATGGTGATTGCCGATGCCATCGAAAACCGGGACGATGAGGTCATCCGCGATCAGATCACCGCGGAGGCACTGGCGGGCGCTGATTATATCGATTTAAATGCCGGCACCGGCAGCGGGGACACCCAGACTGAAATTGACAACATGTCCTGGCTGATTGACATTGCACTGGATTGCACAGAGAAACCATTCAGCATTGATTCCGCCGAACCGGAGATCATCCGACAGGCGGCCGAACATCTCGATGGGAACCGGGACTGGCTGCTGAACTCCGTTAAAAATGAAGAGCGGATTCTCCGGGAACTGTTGCCGCTGGTCGCCGAGGAGGAGGTTCCAATGATTGCCCTGGCCATGGGCGGAGACACCATGCCGAAGACGGTGGAGGAAAAAATCGGCAATTGCCGGACGATCTTCGAGGAGGCACGGGCGTTTGACATCTCTGCAGAGAATATTCTGTTCGATCCCCTGGCGATGCCGCTGTCCTCGGATCATACCTATGGGCAGGTTGCTCTCCAGGCGATACGCCGGCTGAGAGCCGAATTTCCGGACTCCGGGATCACCGTGGGGGTGTCGAATGTGTCGTTCGGCCTCCGATCCCGATCCCTGCTAAATGCCGCGTTTCTGACCAACGCTATCACCCATGGACTCGATTCTCCCATCTGCGATCCCACGGATCCTGCGATTCAAAGGGCACTGATACTGGGCGAACTGTTCGCCGGGATGGATCGTTACTGCCGGCATTATTCCCGGGCGGAGAGACAGGGGTTGTTCCAGGAGTAGCATCATTGAAAAAGAATAAAGCCGCTAATGTACGCGAATGAACACGAAGAAAATAGAAAAAACCAAACACATGCTATTGAGCGAGTCACCGGAAATTGTGAATAAGCGGGAAATCAGGCCCGGCACCCTGATCGAACCGCGGATGCGTATCGACGAGGATCGGGTGCGGATGCTGCATCAGGCGTCGCTGGATATTCTGGCGGATCCCGGCATCACCTGCCACAATGACCACGCAGCGGAAATCTATGGGAACGCTGGGTGCCATGTTCGGAAAGAAAGCAATCATCGAACGATCTGGAATATTCGGTTCCCGGAGGAGGTGATCGCCCGGATGCTGGACACGGTTCCGGCAGAGGTGATTCTCGGGGCCCGGAATCCGGACAATGCTTTACGACTCCACGCCGAGGAGCCGCGGGTGTATTTCGGCACCGGTTCGGAAACCAATCACATTTTGCAGTCCGAAGAAACGACCTACGTGCAAAAAGACGATCCCGCAACAGAAATCCGGGGCGTCACTTTTCACAAGGAGCGTGGTTCGCTGCAGCATTTGTGTCGATCGGCAAAGTTGTGTAACGCGCTGGAAAATGTTGATTTCTTCATCCGGAATGTCAACATCCGGGATGATGACATCACGCCGAAAACCAAGGACGTCAATATGTTCATGGCGGCGCTAATGTACATGACCAAACATGTCCAGGCCGGCCTGGAGGATCCGGAATCTCTGGAAACAGTGATACGTCTGGCAGAAGAGATTGCCGGTGGAGCCGGGGCCCTGCGTCGTAATCCGATCATCTCGTTTATCACCTGTGTCATAAAAAGTCCGCTCCAGATGGTCGATGATACCACCCAGAAACTCATCCGGATCGCAGAGAGCGGACTGCCGGTAGTGATCTCCAGTTCTCCCCAGGGGGGATCCACGGCACCCATCCAGGAGGAAGGCATTGTCGCCCTGATTAACGCCGAACTGCTTGCCGGTATCGCCCTAACCCAGCTGGTGAATCCGGGCACGCCGGTATTATATGGCGCAGTCCCGGTGCGCGCCCGCCAGGATACCCTCCATGATTTCTACGGCGCGCCGGAATTCATTCATTACAACATCGACTGCATTCAGATGGCCCGGCATTACGGTATTCCCTGCTATTCATCCGCCGGGGTCGGTGATGCAATGACGCCCGGAATACAGGCGACGGTGGAGAAGTTGTTCGCACAGGCGGAGGTCGCCGCAGCCGGAGCCCAATATATCCATTATGCGGTTGGATTGCTCGAGAAAACGAACACCTTCTCTCCCCTGCAGGCGGTGCTGGATGATGCTCATATCGGGACCATCCGGGAAATTCTGCGCCAGCCGATCTTCGAACAAGCGGATGTGGAGAATGCCGTACGGGACATCCGGCGCACGGTCGATTCTCCCACCACACTGTTCGCGCGCTCGATCCGGAAGGCCCGCAGAAAAGGGTTGGTGTCGTCACCGTATCCCTTCGAAACCGATGCCATGGAAGACCAGGTCTTAATCAAAGCGCAGGAGCGTCTTGAAGACATTATGGCCCAGCCCGGACAAAAAATGGATCCGGGAGTTGCAGACAGGTTATTCACCGGGTTCCCCGATCTGTTACCCCGGGAGCGATTTGAAATCAGATACCGAACCGATGCAAAATAAATACTGTAAGAAACAGCACATCCCAGGGGGATCCCGTTGGGACAGTTGAACACAGAAAAATAGAATAGCCCACAGCCTGCCCCGGTTACGAACTTCCCAAATCTATGATTTGGTGTAGTTGCGTCTACCGGGGATAAACACAGAAACAAAGGATGAACACTGATTAAAGGAATCAGGAAAGAGAAAAGAGCAAAGAGGCCCCACATTGCGCTTCCCCGGGTGCATAGGTGCATAAGTACATAGGGGTGGGAGGATCTGTGGCAATCGGTTTTTTCTGGGTGAATCCGTCCCAAGGGGATCCCCTCGGGACGTGCTATTAGATATTAAATAAACCAACAAAAGGAGAACCCATGTCAGACATCCTGGAACAAATCAGGAAGAATGTGATCGAGGGACGCATTGACAGCGCAGATGAAGGATTTGACGGTGATATGGCGGGTGAACCTGGTGTTATTGAACTGGTGAACCGGGGGCTGGAGGATTCACTCTCCCCGGATACCATATTAAATGAGGCGGTCAGTCCCGGTATGGAGGAAGTGGGACGGCGCTACGAGAGCGGCGAATATTTAATTCCCGATATGCTGGCAGCAGCCGAATGTGTCAGCGAAGCCACCAAAATCCTGGAACCGCTGTTAGTCGACGGCGACATCAACAGCCGGGGGAAGTTCATCATTGCCACCGTGGAAGGCGACCTCCATGATATCGGCAAAAATATTGTGTCAACGCTACTGCGGGGAGCCGGATTCGAGGTCGAAGACCTGGGAGTCGGTATCGAGGCCCGGGAAGTGGTGAATGCGGTGGAAAAATCGCAGGCGAAATTTCTCGGACTCTCGGCGCTCCTGACCACCACCATGGGGCATATGGAAGAGGTTATCGAGTTGCTCCATGAGAATGGGCTGCGTGACAAGATATTCGTATGTATTGGCGGCGCGCCCACCTCCCAGGAATTCGCGGAAAAAATCGGGGCCGATTTATATGGTGCAGATGCCTTTGATGCGATTAACAAGCTGGAGGCGATCGCTTAGGTACAACGAGTATTTTCGGGAGCTCACGCAAATCATGAATATTCAATGTGAATCGAGGTGAATACGGGAGATGAATACCCCGGATGATACGTCGTTACGTCAAATGGTCAGTCTGGATAAGGGCTTAACCGTTGAGAGAACCAGACTCCTGAGTGAGGCGGACTGCCGGTTGATTCACGAGGGATCCTGCAGATTGCTTTCCGAAACGGGAGTGCGGGTTGAGAGTGACGCGGCAGTCCGGATATTTCGGGAACATGGAGCCATCCTGTACAAGGATCGGATCAGAATCCCACGTGCAATGGTGGAACGGGCCGTGCAGCAGGCGGCGAATACGATTGCGCTGCATGCGAAAAATCCGGACAACCATATTACCATAGATGTCAACACACCGGCCATCTACTTTGGTACTGGCGGTCAGGCCCTGAATGTGCTGCATTATGAAAACAGCGAATTTGTCCGAAAACCGGCCACCACCCGGGATCTCATCGAGATTGTGCGGATCTGTGAACAAATGGACAACGTCGACTTTATTACCCGTCCGGTGGAACCGGATGTATCCGAAGAGGAGATGGACCTGACAAAGACCCGGATTCTGAGAGAATATACCTCAAAACACATGAATCTGGCCAACCTGGTGCAAACTGATAACCTGCCGGATATCATAGAAACGGTCGGCGATCCTCTACTGATCTCATTCATCGCCTCACTCACCGTCAGCCCGCTGAATCTGGTGAGTCCGACTACCGACAAGTTTTTAAAGATGGTCGAACACGATATCCCGGTGTCGATTTCCAGCTGTCCCCAGGCGGGGACGACGGCGCCGCTTTCCGAGATCGGTGAGCTTGTGCAGGTCAATGCGGAAGTGCTGTCGGCGGTTGTGCTTGCCAATCTGGTGAGAAGTGGCGCCAGAGTTTTTTACCGGGGCATTCCCATCAGTGCCGATCTCTATTCCGACGGTTCGCCCCGCTGGTGTCAGCCGGAGAGCATCCGCCGGGTCGCTCTGATCACG
>DATFLS010000534.1:0-4260 GCA_035267465.1 bacterium | reverse complement strand
TGCTCGACTATTCCAAGCACCCGGTCATCAGCCCGCAGAAAATCGGCTTCTCCCGGCTGCACGAACTTCGGATTGTCAATGGAAGGGATCCCATCCCTGGGCGGACCACCGGACACGATCTCGTCCGCCGGTATCAGCGACCCTGACAGATCAAATCCGTTCTTTGTCTGTGCAAAAGACCAGTCACCTGTTAGAGAAATACTAATTATGACACCCATTATTCCAACCACGATTTTGCTGACTCGCATTTCACATCTGTTCTTTTTTGCCATCAACACTGACACCTCAATATTTCTTCCAACTTATTTGGTTGAATAATACGTGCTGCTGATGTGAGAACACTGTGAAATATCTTACATTCTCAGCCGGTCAGTAAATGGATGTCTCCCGGAAAATGAAGGTGGCCATTAAAACCATAGGGATCATTCAATTGGATACTGTATCACCGGTATATTCGACAAGCACTGTAAATACTGCCTCTGAGACCTGAAACACGGTCCCGTGCCGCATCCCCTCAGGCACCCGCAGTGTCTCCGATTGCTCTGTCCAGTGATCGAGATCCGGAGAGGTGACCACTCCATATTCATCCAGGCGGTATTTATCAAAATACACATACCATATCCCATCGATCCGGATTGCAGTGGGGCCTTCCGCCCAATACTCCCCTGTGATCGGTTCGGTGGGCGGCCCGTAAAGCCCGGCGGCGTCATCACTGAACGCCATCCGGATGTTCTTCCGGGGCGTGAACGGTTTATTGGTTTCGTCTTTCAGGAACATGACGTACCGGTCGCTGGCTTTTTCGATAGTGGCATCGATGACGTTAAACCCGTGATCATAAAACAGCTCCGTTTCGCTGAACTCCCGGAAATCGGTGGTCCTGGTGTAATACATCCGATGGTTGCGTCCCGGGGCCGGCGGCCCTTCATCGCTCTGGTTATCCGTGGCCGGAAATCTCCCCGGGATAGTGGTCGCCCAGAAAATCAGGTATTGCCGGGTCTCTTGGTCGTAGAATAATTCCGGCGCCCAGCAGTTCTGCGCCTCCGGTTCGTGCTCCATCACCGGAATGTATTGCTGCTCACTCCAATGAATCAGATCCCCGGAACTGGCGTAGCCGATCCCCTTCTCATGCCAGCTCACAGTCCAGACCATATGGAAGGTCCCCTCCGGTCCCTGAATGATGCAGGGATCCCGCATGAGTTTGTCCTCTCCCGCCCGGGGTGTCAGGAACGACTGATCGTTATTCAGGACCGTCCAGTGAAACCCGTCCCGGCTGGATGCCAGATAAAGGCCGTCCTCCCCGTTTCCTTTGAAATAGGAGAACAAATAATACCCGGACTCCTCTCTCGTGCCACAGAATTGCACCAACATTAGGAGAAAGATGATGAGACTCAGCAGTACGAGACTCCGGTGAAATTTTAGATTATGCACATTGTCAACCCGCACGTTTCTCTGTTAAGATTATTTAACCCGTTTCAGATTGGAAGTCTAATCGACATTGATTTACTTTTCAACCCGTTTCCGGATGAGTCTGACCTCCTTGAGAATCTGCGATAAGAATTGATCCGGAGAACCCTCCACCGGCTCCTTCGTTGTCAGCGATTCCGTCAGTGGTCCCAGCGATTGCAGTTTGTCGCGCAGGTGATCGTGCCATCTGTCATACTCCAGCACTCCGGCCAGATTCCCTTCGTAGCCCGAGGAGCTCTGCGATTGCCCGGCTGTCTGAATCCGGATGGAACCGATGCCCAGCGCTCTGTCGTAAAGCGATCGTCGCAAGATGAAATCCGTTACGGCCCGATACGGGATATTCTGCTGGGTTTTGGTGAGAATGCCCTTGTAAATGGTCACCCGATCATCCCGGATAAGGTAAGAGAGATTCCGAATCCAGAGGATGGTAATGGGCAGAGCAATAATCCACATTAACAGAGCGCCTATGCCAATAATAATCCAGATCACCCTGGGCCCCTCCGGATCACCCCCGGTTAATCCGATAATCAGATGCAGAACACCTCCCATCAGAGCCAGGAGAGCAGTGATGGTGAGATAAATCCAGATCATCTTGGTGAGCAGTTTTCGATCCGGGTAAATGGTTTCTTCCATGGTCCTTCCTCCATAATGAAATTTTAAATTCAGTCTGCAGTAATATGCTGACCGCCTATTCAGCGGACGTCTTACGCTGTTCCTTCGATCTCATCCACCAGCCCACCCAGAGTCCCAGGAGGATTCCTTGAATTATAATCTCAGGCTGAACTTTCAGTTGGACCGCCAGCGGGATCTCCGGGCGGAGATAGACGAAACCCTCGATGGTACCCGGCGCGGCCACGGCTGCGGCCCAGAAACCCAGGACCAGATACAATCCGGAAATCGCCGCCCACCGTTTGCCAAGATTCCATCCCATCAGCGTACCGAAAAACGGATACAGCACACCGGCGATTAACAGTCCCCGCAGGATTTGTGCAGGAAGAAACCAGATCATCACGTGGCTCCAGAGTTCCGGCTCGGCTTGAGATCGCATGAATTCGGCAAAGATGGGATTCTCTCCCACATATAATTCATGAGTAATCAGCTGGTAAGCCACCGAACCGACTATGAAATACGTAACTACATGTGCCAGGATCACCTTCCCGGCGAATTTAGTGAAACGTTTCCAATTCATACACGGGCTCCTTGCATAAAATTGTGAGTGCCTTATTCAACACACCTGCATTCATCGTCTCAGGACATTCCCTGTCAATGGAACCTGTACCTACACAACATCATAAAAATTTCAGGCATACCGGAGAAGGTATCTCCAGGCTCCTGCCGGTAAAAGTCAGAGTACCCGACTTATTATCTCTGCGGAAGATCGTGATGGAATCCGAATTCTGATTGGCGGCCAATAGAAAGTTCCCAGTGGGATCGATGATGAAATTGCGCGGGGTGTTCCCCCGGGTACTCTCATGCGCTGCATAGCTCAATTTCCCGGTATCCGGATTCACAGCGAAGGCCACTATACTGTTATGCCCTCGATTGGATCCGTACAAAAATTTCCCGTCCGGCGAAACATGGATATCCGCACAGGTGTTGGATTCTTCGAAACCGGGTGGCAATGCCGAGACGGTTTGCTCCTCCCGGAGAAGTCCGGCTGACTTATCATAACTATAAGAAGTAATGGTCGAGTTCAGCTCATTGATGGCAAACAGCCACTTTCCACTGGGAGGGAATACAATGTGCCGCGGACCCGCACCCGGTGCGGTTTTCACAAATGGCTGGTCATTCGGAGTGAGTGTGCCATTCGATTGGTCAAACGCATAGATCAGGATCTTATCGATACCGAGGTCGGTGGCGAACACATACCGGTTGTCCGGATCGAACATGATACAGTGCGCGTGCGGACCCTGCTGCCGCCGCTCATTCACACTCGACCCGGTGTGCTGCACCACGCCTGATGCCTCCTCCAGACGGCCATCTCTGGCAAGAGGAAGAGCAGCCACCGTCCCGCTGGTGTAGTTCGCAACCAGCACATACCTGTTCTCCTTATCTGTGGAAATGTAGCAGGGGCCCGCCCCTTCGCTGGCCTGTTGATTCAATACAGTAAGTGCACCGGATTCCCTGGCGATTGCAAAGGCCGCCACTCCTCCCGTTTCCCGGCCCTGGTAGTCTCCCACCTGAATCACGGAATAGAGATATGCTCCGTTGGGGGCAATCGCAAGATAGGAGGGATTGGTTATGCCCGGCGTTTCACCGACCAGCTCCAGTTTGCCCGTGTCATACCAAAACCGGCAGTGATAGATGCCCGCGCTGTTCCCGGATGTATAGGTGCCCACATAGAGCAGTTTGCTGGCTGCGTCCGCACAGGATTTCATGAACACACCCGGCATCAGCGATCCCGCTGCCGCGAATCCTGAGAATTTTAGGAATTGTCTTCGGTTCCGATGGAAAGAATTCATTCCGCCTCCTGGAGTTAGATTATATATGTTAATCAATGGCAGTCCCGGGCCACAGAATTGGAACTGCCACAACAATGCGAAAGAAACAATCTATAGACATAGGTCTCTATAGCAACGTTATTCTATACCGTATTCTGCTCTCGTTATGGCAGCATTAGTTAATTACGCTGTATAACACTCACAGCAATTCTCATATCAATCCTGATAGCCGAATATAATTGAATGGGGTATCATCTATACAAGGCCGCAGGAATCGTTTTATCCCCGGAAGGCCCATTTCAGAATCCCGATTGCGCTAGGCGGCTTTCCCTGCATTAACAGCCCCACCCGGAAG
>DATFLS010000533.1:0-4539 GCA_035267465.1 bacterium | reverse complement strand
AGGGAATGCCGCTCACCGGATTGCCGGCGGTATCCACAAACTGGATCTCAATCCAATGCTCTTCTTTGGTGGTGGATTCGGGACTGCCTGCCGTGGCAGTGGATGCGCTCGTCTGGGCGGCGACAACCGCCGGTGCTCCGCCACCTCCGGCTCCTCCGGCGCTGGCGGCTCCGGAAGCCATCTCCCCGATAAGCACGGTGGGACAACCCATGGCAATGGAATCCGGCGGGCCCACGCAGGTGGCCATATCGCCCATCCGGGCGGCTGGTTGTCCGCCGATAATCACTCCGGTACTGCCCAGGGTCACCGGTCCACCGACATGGGGGACCGGGGGCGTCCCGGGAGTCACCATGGGACAGATGTGCATGTCACCCAGACGGGCCGCCGGCATGCCTCCGATAAGCACCATGGGATTGCCGGCAACCAAACTTCCTCCATGGGTGGTCATATCGCCTATTCGTGCAGCAGGTTTACCCATCAGACGATTACCTCACTGTTAGTTCTTAAATTTATAAATGCTATTAAATCCATTATCGAAGAAATGATAGTGAGAGTGATTGAATGAATGGTTGATTGGGTGATTTGCTGATTGGCTGAATGGATGATTGACAACATGCAATTACCCTTCAGTTGATCATCACCGGGGTACCCTTGATGGTATGGGGGCCGGATGATTGGATGGTGATCATGGTGCCCTTGACCTGCATGTTGACTCCTGCTTCCGAGGTCACATTCATACCTTTATTCTTATATTCCATTGAGGCTTCTGCTGTGATATTCATGCCGGACGATTTGTGATCCATGGATGCCTCTGAAGTGACGTTCGTCCCTTTTTGACTCAGGTCTCCGGTGGCTTCCTGGGTCATATTACCACCTGCCGTCTGAGTATAATCAGCCCCGGCATCGGCAGTGATATTGGCATCCGACTTCATGATCGTATCCCCGGTGGTTTCCAGGTTGAATGTATCGGCCTTGATATCGATGGTCCCTTTGGGTGCGTGCATATCAATATCGCCCTTCTTGGATTCAATGACCATCTTGCTGTTACTGATATCGATAATCAGCCGGTTCTCACCATCACTGTCGGTAAAGGTCATGCTTTCGCTGCCGTCTTCGTCATTCAGATTGAGCATGTGGCCTTTCTTGCTCTGCATGGAGATCTTCTTGTTCCCGTCATCAAACACAAACAGATGACCATTTTTTGATTGAATAGTGATGTTCTTGTTTTTGTCATCCAGCACTATCTTGTGTTTATTGGTGGTCAGGACTTCGATGTTATCATTCTCGTCATCCAGCGTGATCTGGTTGGCATCCGGGGTTTTTATGGATATTTTTGCTTTATCGATAGTATCATCCATCACCATCTCATTCGCTGCAGCAGTGCGAATGACATTTTGCGGTTGGTTGGCGTTGGTGACCGGGGACGCATTGGCCGGGTTCGGGGGCGCGCCCACGATGATGGGCCTGTCAGGATCTCCGTCAATGAAGGCAAGCAGGATTTCTGCGTCCTTGTGCAGCGGAAAGTGTATGCCGTAATCCGGTCCGGAATAAGGCTGCGCCAGCCGGATATACTTCGATGCCTCTCCGTTCTGTTTGCCGCTGAGATCAAACGGCAGGATCACCTTATACCGGCCCTGATCATCAACTTCCGCATACTGGCCGTTGCCGGACGCATCCACCTTCGCATTCATGATTCCGTCGATTTTGGGTTTTGAGCTCACCCTGGGCGGACGATACACCGCGTCGGAGGGAATCGCCTCGAACACATTCTGATAGGTAGGTTTATTCATTCTATCGGGACCCAGCCGGCTGAACAGACCCCGCTGCGTCCCTTCGTAACTCACTCTGGTGAGTATGAATTCCGCATTCCAATCCTGGCGATAATGTTCACTCATCTGAAAACGGTAACCGGGACGAAAGAAGCGGCAGTCGCTCAATCCATGGAATAGTTTACTGGGGCAGATCTGTTCTTCGTTCCGGACTTTCACCAGCAGCCCTCCGGCTTTCTCATCATGAAAATGATCCCCATAATCATAGAAATTACCCGGATATGCGCCATTCAGGCTGCTTTCCACCATCATCTGTTTGTTCGGAAAGAGATAGTTGTAATCTTTCAGGCGGGAACTTCCGGTAACAATCCTTCCCCGGTAGACAAATTCGCCGATGGTCTCTTTTTCACTGAGCGGATCTTTGTTCGGATTATAGAAAACCTCTTCGGGACCGTCGATCATCGGAAAGGCGTCATTGGCATCAGCGAAGATAATCTTGTCCGTATCGTTACTCTGATCGAAGTAATAAAATATGCCATAATGTTCCAGCCAGCGATTGATGAAGTTAAAATCAGACTCCCGGTACTGCACCACAAATTCGCGAACCGGGTATGATTCATTCAGCTGAAACTCGAAGTCTCCGCTGGCAAACCCGGAATCCTTCAGGACTTTCGTCACAATCTCCTCCACATCCATTTCCTGGAAGATCTGACTCTGGTAATTCAGGGTGGTCCACCAGAATCGCGGCACCAGAACCGCATGATACGAAACATAATCCGGTGTGCGTCCGCGCTGCTCAAATTGCGAAATAATTCCGTGCACCTTGAGAGGCTCATCTTCTCCCAGCGAAACAACAAGGGTGGCCTTCTTATTCAAGATCTTCCCGCTGTCAATATCCGGCTCTTCCGAAAGTAATTCGAACCGGTACTCGTAATTCCGGGACAGCTCCTCATCCCCTTCAAATGAAAGCACACGCAATACACCCTCATCTACTTCGCTGAATTGCAGAGTGTAATAGGGTTCATTGTATTTGAATACGGGCATACTACTCCTTCATTGGCTCAGAATTCTCGCCTAAAGGTTGGTTCTTTCTTTCCCATCGATGAAATGACATTTAAATCTTCTTTGTGAAAATCCTAGAAATAATATCAGCATGAAATAAAAAATCTACTGAAAGCTGTATAGGAACTCGTCTTCCTCGCCCAGCGAGATGGTGAGCTCCTCCGGTGCCTCCCCTTCTGCCATGAATGCCAGTACCTCGGTGGAGATTTTCGGGGCGATAGTCTTGTCGATAATAGCATCGATATTCCTCGCGCCGGTTTCCGCCCGGGTACACAGGGCAGTGATCTTATCGGTAATTTCCGGTTCCACCACCAGTTCGAGATCCCGGTTCGCCTTCAACCGACGGGATAACCGGTTCACCTTCATTTTCACGATCAGCTTCATCACCTCTTCCGGCAGGGGCAGAAAGACGATGGGTTTCACTCTACCCAGAAACTCAGGACGGAAGTGCTGGTTGAGATGGGGACGCATTTCGTCCAGTATCACCTCCGGATCGGTCACGTCTTCATAGTAGAGTTCAAAGATGACATCGGACGCCAGGTTGGACGTCATAAAGATAATGGTATTGGAGAAGTCGATATGCCGATTCTCCGAATCCTGGAGCATACCCCGGTCGAATACCTGCATAAACAGGTCAATCACCGAGGAATTGGCTTTCTCGATCTCGTCCAGCAGCACCACACTGTAAGGGCGCCGCCGCACCGGCTCGCTCAATGCTCCGCCTTCGCCATACCCCACCAGTCCCGGATCGGCGCCGATTAACCGGGAAGTGTTATACTCGTTCTGGTATTCGGTCATATTCAGGGTAACCATGAATCGTTCGTCACCGAACAGAGCCTCAGCCACGGTTCGGGCCAGCTCCGTTTTTCCCACTCCGCTGGTCCCGACCAATAGAAACGCTCCGATGGGGCCTTCTTCCCTTTTCACCCCGACTTTCGCCCCGCGGATGACATCGGCGACCTGCTTTATGGCATGATCCTGTCCCAGCACCCGCTCTCTGAGTTCATCTTCCAGATTCAGCAGCACGGTCATTTCATCTTTGGTCATATTTCCCACCGGAATCCCGGTCCAGGACTCAATAACCTCGGCCACGGTGGTGGCGGTTACATCAGCAAACACCTGGGGATCATCACCCTGCAGTTCCCGTATCTCCTCGGTCAAATCGGCTATCTTTCCATCGATTTCCTCGTTCGACTCTTCCGAGTTGCCGTCGCCGAACTTTTGTTTCCGCAGTTCGATAAGATTCTCCACCAGTTCCGATTCTCTCTTCCATCGCTCTTCCTTCGCCTCAATTTCCTGATCCAGTCTGGTGTCACGTTCTTTCAATTCCGCCAGATCGTCTCCATAATCCGCAATATTCAGCTCCGTGTCCTGCTGGATAGTGGCGACCTCCAGGTTGACAGACTGCAGTTCGCTCATAAGGAGTTCCAGTTTATTAGGCCGGCTGGTGAGGGACATCTTCACCCGGGTGGCGGCCGTGTCCAGGATATCGACGGACTTATCCGGGAGCTGTCTGCCTGCAATGTAACGGCGGGACAGCTTGACCGCTGCTTCGATGGCCTGATCAGTGATATGGATGCCGTGATATTCCTCGTATTTGTTTTTGATCCCTCGCATCATGAGCATTGCCTGCTCATCTTCCGGTTCGTCGATGTGGATGGGCTGGAACCGCCGCTCCAGGGCGGCATCCTTGGCAAAATATTTATTG
>DATFLS010000532.1:0-3476 GCA_035267465.1 bacterium | reverse complement strand
GCCCACGATGTCCAGATCAAATACCGCAGCGACAGTCTCCACAATCGCCCGGGCTGTGGCAATCCCATCCCGGAAGATTCTGATAGTCGCTTTCAATCGCTCCCGGTAGCGATCCAGCAATGCCCGGTGCTCACGCAGCAGCCCGGCCTCCGCAGCCTCCTCCTGTTCGGACACCCGTTCGATGAGTCGCTTGATGCTGTAAAGAGCCCCGATGCGATCCAGATCCTCTTCCACAGATCGATCCAGCACGTCTGTCGAGGCGAAATCCACATAGTGGGAATATGATACCTTGAGCAGATCCTTCCTCACCTCCTGCAGCCGGTTATTCAGGGCATCCACCACGTGACGAAGCGCAGAATCCACATCATCTTTGGCGTAAAATTCCGGAAGAAAACGAAGTATCTGATCGTCCATGATTCTCTAAGCGCTCACATTCACTTCGAATTGCATTGTCCGCAGTACCATTTCTTCGTTCGGCTTGATAGTGTCCCGCTGTCCGGAGACCTGGAGCGTCGTTTCCAGACCGTCCAGGGTGTGCAGCAGCACGACTTCCATCTCATGTGCCCTGACCATGTACCCGGGGAGCTGTAAAGCACTCAACAGAAGATCATAACTAAACGGGGAATCGCTCTCCTTGCCCGCTCTCCGGTCCTCAAATTCACTTACATACTGCTCAATGTTCTGACCTAAATCCGCCTTGAGTTTCTCCTGAGGTCGCGGTTCTCCGGAAAGAACTAACCGGGTTACCCGAATATCCAGATAGACGGAGTATTTCCGTTCTTTTACTTCCAGTTCCAGATCAGTAGCCGCGTCCAGTACTGCCCGTTCGTATTTGCCAAAATGGATATCGCCTTTTGGCAGAGATCGCTGACGGATGGTGGAATCATCTTCATAAATCCGCTCAGCCTCTTTGATATTTCCGGTTTTAAACAGCAGATCCGGCGTGCCTTCGTCAACCGGCAGAAATTCGATATCAGCGATATTTGATTCCTGTAATGCCGCGGAGATAATGCCATTGCTGCGGACGCTCTCTCCCATTTCCAGTGAGGAGACATATTGTTGGACATGAGCTCGTACGTTCTCCAGAATCGCGTCTAACTCCTCCCGGATTTCCACCGGATTTTTCAGTGTCAGTCGCAGCCGAAGAAAGAGATGGATACGTTTCGTGACCAGCACCCGGGCCCGGATACCGGCTGCTTTACTGTCGTTTATCGCATCCTGGATTGCCTGCTGGCGGGCGGTTTCTTTTAGGGCAGATCCATCCACGATCACCTCCACTTCCCCCACCCGATCTTCCGGCATTTCCACAATTTCCACCGATTGGGCTCCCAATCGCCGGATGGCAAAATTAATAGCGTTCTTGGTGGCCTTGCCGGTATTTTGTAAGGCGTTTTTGGCTCGCTCACGCAGCTCCTCATCGGATTCCTTCTTTCGGCGCAGTACGGTCGGTTCCGGGTTGGTGACTGTTTCAATCCCTTCGATCGGCCGGGGCATCACGGTAATGGTATTGGCTTCCACGACCCCTTCTTCTCCTTTCTCCCGGGCACTCACCGAGACTTCGATTTCCCGGTCTCCTTTGCGCAGAATCTGTTCTCCGGAGGTTTCGAAGAGGGGCGGTTGTCCGCCGTTTTCCGTTCCCTGGGTGGTGACGATTGTCCCCTTCCGGATTGTGATATCCCCGGTGGCCGGAGTTCCCCGGGAGAAGACGACCCGCCCTTCCGCTCTGTCCGCATCTATCCGGGTGATCCCCAGGATTGACACCACAAAATCCAGGGACTGCCCGGTGGCGGTATCCACGAAAGCCGAATTATAGACATTCTGCATGGCTTCATACAGCACCACTAATTCCCTGGCGTACGCTTCTGTCAGTGTACGGGCGACGCTACCCACATTGAGGTCAGTGATCAAACCCCGGGCGCTGATATCGTTGAGGAGACTGTCCCGAATCCCCCGAAAATCCTTATCGGTAAAGTCCATTTATTCACCACCTGTTTGCAGCGTCACTACCAGATTCAGCGGAGTATTCTCCCGGATTGGAGTCACGGCGACTTCGACGTCAATCGTGCCCGGCTGGCCAATCCGATGGTGCACATCCAGGCTTTCGATGGACCCTACCCGGGGATCCTGAAGAACCGCTTCTCTGACCAGATTTTTAAGCACCTGGAAATTCGTGGCTGTTGCCACCATTCCCACCGCTTCAATCAGTCGGGAGCCATAGTCCCGATGCCCCAGCTGCTTCAGCACGCCCCGATTATTTCGTAACCGCAGAGTCAGCGCCTGTACCAGATTTTCCCGGCCCCGTGTGAGAGTCAAATCGCCGTGCTGCACTTCCAGGTCCTTCCCGAATGGGGTCTCAACAACGCGCAGATCCTGGCCTAATACCTGTTCCGTCATACCGTAGACCTCATAAATATTCTCCTCCGATCCAATTCGGATTCATCCTCCAATCATCACCGTACCGGCTGCCACCACGGTACCGACAGGCAAATCCGCCGGGTCATTACATGTCATTGCCGCATCCCCGGTACGGGCCGCCATCTTGCCGTTGATTTTCACAGTAGTGCTGCCCATTTGAATGGTGCCCTGATTGGTGGGCGGTTTCTGGAAACTTGTCCCGGGCGGGGTCGGAATATGAGCGGGTGTATTGGTCGCCTTACTCCCCACGGTAGCAGCGGGCAATCCCATAATATTGACGTCTGCACTCAGGCTCCCGTTAATGATTCCGACGAAGGGATGGGGCAGCGGGGTTGGCACCGGACCGCCCGGGGACGGGACCATCACGATATGCGTATCTGTGGCAACGATTTTATCACTCTGTTTTGCAGCAGGTAAACCCACGACTCTCCATTTAATTTGAAAATGTTTACTTAATATTGTCACCTATTTTTGTCATGACTAACAAGCTTGTTCAGGCGCCTGTTCCGGACAGGAAGCGGGGTAGTCATCCCTCTCCTTTCGTGCCAAAGGCATCCCTACGGGGAAGGAGAGGGACCGAGGGTGAGGTTGTTGTCGCCCGCCACCAATCTCTCCCTCACTGCCCCTCGTCCTATGGAACTGTCCCCGGCAGATGCCTTCCCCACAAACTGAATAATCTTAAAAATCATCTTTTTATCCCGTTAATAATTCGTGTTAATTCGTGGTTGCCATAATACTGTTACCAATTCAATTAATATTCACCATCGCTCCTTTGATATCCATGGTAGCGCCGGCTTCGATCTTGGCGGTGGCGCTGGATTTGACCGACAAAGGCGCCGAACTGTCGATGGTAGCCTTTGCACCGGTTTTGAACGTACCATCAGTTCCCGCTTCCAGGGAGAGCGCCTGATCAGATTTCATGGTGATATTCGGGGCCTGGAAGCTCATGTCACCCCTGGAGGAAAAGGACAGCTTCCCCTCCGATTCCACTGAAATATCCCCGTCCTGGTTGATGGTGAATCTGGATTTTCCCGATTCAACAGTAATCACACCATCGCTTC
>DATFLS010000531.1:0-2797 GCA_035267465.1 bacterium | reverse complement strand
AATCCGCACGTCCGGTTCGACGAGGGGAAAGGCAGATGGAATGCATGGTATGCGGCTCGTGAGCCACAACGGGGAAACCCTGTAACCGAGGTAGGCCGAAACCTAACCATGTCATCTCCTTTCCTACTCTACTGTGCTATTTCTCCGAGTCGCTGAGAGCATTATCGCTTGAAGAGTTTGCTGGTCACGAAGCCGAACGGATAGACGGAGAAGGAGAGCACATCCTTGAGGGTTTGCAGCCTGGAGTCATCTTTGTCTCTGGCAAGAATACGATCCTGTACGATTTTTTCGTAGACGTACCGGATGGGATTCGTCGCATAGATGGCATAGTCTCTGGTCTTCTCCCAGGATCGCTGTCCGAGGTGCTTGAGGGCTTTGGCCAGCTGATCCCGGACATCGGCGGTCAATTGCCGGGTGGTATTGATCAGCACACTGGCGGTCGGAATGAGATCGCGATCCGATTTGACATACAGCATTTTGCAGTAATTTTCGGTAATGAGAGCCACCCGGGTCAGGAGCACCGCATTCACAAACCCGTCAGCGATTGAACCGAACACCTTATCCGCGAAAGGTACTCCACGCAATCCATCCGAGGTCAACTTGGAGATGATTTCATCGGTGGCATATTCAATCCCTTCCGAGCCGCCGATGGCAATGGAGTAGTAGACTTTCTTGCCGATGATCAGCAAATCCCTGTTGGACACCCTGCCGTTGTAGAGCAAAAAGACTTCCTTTATCAGATTCACACTCGCCGAGAAGATCAGAATGGCATCGAGAAATCCGTTCTGGGCGATGCTGGAACTGTAAAATAACCGGGTGACATATTTCTCCCTGATGCGCTCGGCTTCCGGCTGGAGCTTCTTCAGAACCTGTTGATAGCCTCCCTCCGTCGGTGGAATACCGGAGAAATCCACTGCGGATTGCTGCAGGAATTTATTGCGCGTAAAATGATCCATGCGCCGCCGGATTTGTGCGGGGATCTCGTTCTTATCCCGCACCGGACCATACGCCACCGGTACCCGAAAAATTCTGATCACCGGCGCCGCAATGAAGTAATAAGAAAATCCGAGAATGATGACAATGGTCGCATATCCAAGTATCGGATGCACAGAGCGGGTTAATGTGTAGATTTCCAGGAATTCTCTGACCATGATGTACAGCACTACGACTGAGATAAGTATCAGGATACGATGGATGATCTTCATGTAAACCTCAGGTAACAGATCCTTTCACACTCAATAGTACTGTCAAGTGTGGTAAAAAGCAATAATCCTGATGGTATCGCGATGGAAAAGCATTGCAAAAGATGTAAGCAACTCTATCATTGATGCCCTAAATTGTTCTTACTCCCGTCCTCTCATCTTCATTTATTTCTGTCGGTTTTAATCTGTATCAATTCATTAATACTGTGCTTCCACAGAGGTGGAGATGATCTATGAAAGAAGGGACAGGTGTAAGGGGAACGGACGTGATAAATCGCCGTTCCTGCATTTGGGTGCACAGTATTGCAGGCAATTCAATGTACCTTCCGTTCTGCCCACATGCTTTTGCTCCGGAGGAGTCCCTTCGAGACCCTCTGCCGTTTGCCTTTTCACGGCTTTTATATCTGTATCTGTGCTAATCCATTTTTTCTGTGTCCATCTCCCAACGGGATCCCCTTGGGACGTGTGCCATTCAAGGGTTGCCTCACAGCTGAAACAGGTATTTCACTTTCAGAAAGTACTGCCGTGACGTCTGGGTATAATTCGAATAGCCCTCGAATTCCCGCATATCATGGGTAGATCCCAGATAGATTGCAGAGAACGCATTAATTCTATACGTGAGCAGCGGATCCACATCGATTTCCTCATCGAAATGATTGTACTGGGTCACGAGCCGCAGGTGCAGATTCCGGGTGAACTGGAAATTAATCCGGTTACGGAGGATATATCCCGTATGAATGGTGGAATTATCTATGGGATTCTTGAGGTTGAACGCATTGTAAGAAGTACCGATAATTAAACGATCCACTGGTTTCAGATCCAGCGACAGAAAAAGTGATCGGGAGTTCCCGATGATGGGCGGTTCCTCGTTCCGGGCGATTTCTCTGCCCCAGGTGAATCCGCCGCTTGCCGACATCATATCACTGAAATTGGATTGAAGAAAAAGGTCCCACGCCCGCAGACCGGAGAAGGTGATGTCCTGAAACCGTTCCTTTTCGACTCTGTAGCTTACATTCACAAAAGTCTGCCCGATGAGCCGGCCCCATAAGTATGGTCCGATATAGTTTTCCTTGAATTCTCCAGCGTAATTCCAGGATCGTCGGGCTCTGAATCCCACACCGAATCGTTCGAACCACTTGGTATTTGGGTAAAAGGTCCAGCTTGACCCACCGTTAATATGGCGTTTGTTGTTTGAAGTGACAAAGCCATTGGCTGCTCTGAAGGTGGGGGTGAATTCCCGGTAACCGATGTCAAAGTTCCAGTGTTCTGCCTGCCTGGTGAAGTTCACATACATGCCGTGTCCCCAGTATTGCTCACCATCGAAGGAAGCAGAGTAGCCGGCATCTCCGAATCGGGTCGGTTCCAGGTCGGAGGTCAGGGAGGTGTCATTGGGCTCGCCGGTATGACTGGCAAGCATCTGCCAGTCGAACCGGTAATTCTTCAAGAAACGAAAGGTGCCGTCCGTGCTGACCAGAGAACCGGAGCCGCCCTCCAGCAACCGTCGATCGGTGGCCAACAATCCGATAAACGATTCTTCGCCGAAGGTGCGTTTCATTCGGAAAATGTTGGAATAACTGCGCAACTGCCGTTCGCTG